>NZ_JAUBPR010000008.1:0-14063 GCF_036700845.1 Microcoleus sp. S13_C5 | reverse complement strand
GAAGCTGATGTCGCTAATTTTATTCCTGCTGATATTTAGTGTGGTCAGATTGGTGAGAGAGTCGAGGAAGCTGAAGTCGGTAATTTGATTGTTATAGAGATCGAGTGTGGTCAGATTGGTGAGCGAACTGAGGGAGCTGATGTCGGTAATTTGATTGCTGCCGAGAGACAGTTCTGTCAGACTGGTGAGCCAGCCGAGGAAGCTGAAGTCGGTAATTTGATTGTTGTAGAAATTGAGTGTGGTCAGATTGGTGAGCGAGCCGATAAAGCTGATGTCGCTAATTGGATTGAAGCGGAGCGAGAGTGTGGTCAGATTGGTGAGCGAGCCGAGGAAGTTGAAGTCGGTAATTTGATTGTCGTCGAGATCCAGTGTGGTCAGATTCGTGAGCGAGCCGAGGAAGCTGATGTCGTTAATTTGATTCAAGCTGAGCGAGAGTGTGGTCAAATTGGTGAGCGAGCCGAGGAAGCTGATATCGGTAATTTTATTGCTGCCCAGATACAGTGTTGTCAGATTGGTGAGCGAGCCGAGGAAGCTGAAGTCGGTAATTTGATTGCTGCCCAGATACAGTGTTGTCAGATTGGTGAGCGAGCCGAGGAAGCTGATATCGGTAATTTGATTGCTGCCCAGATTCAGTGTTGTCAGATTGGTGAGCGAGCCGAGAGAGCTGATGTCGGTAATTTGATTGTAGTTGAGATCCAGTTCTGTCATGCTTGAAAGTATCTGCTCCGCTGCTTCAGGGTCATCAGTGCCAGCCTTTTTTAACAACACTTTAACTGTGTGCCTTGCCTTTTGTGAAAGACTGTCAATATGCCTGCACCTGTCCGCAAAGCTGCTAAAAGTCATGGGTTCGTTTGGTTGGTTTTCTGACATAAAACACTCCCAGAGGGACAATATTTGAGTGACCATTGACATCCGCCGCAACTCGATCAAGTCTGCACGGAAAATTCCTCTGGATCAATACCCCAATTTACCCAGCGAATTGCCTTCCTAGCAGATGTCAGGTGCGGCACTCTCAAAACGTGAATGAATCCCGTACTTGGACAAGTCATTTTTAACAAATAAATCTGCTCCCAATCCGAGGCTTTATCTATTTTTAATAGTGCATATTCCTGCCAAATATCTATTTGTGTGGCTGACAATTCTTGAATTATGCGCTCGTAACCAATTCCTTGAATTAACAATCGCCTGAACTCGGCATTGTCTTCTGTTAAAAGCCACTGGGATTGCCATTGGTTTGGGTGGAGTATGCCGTATTTTTTAGGCAATCTGACGCCGTGATAATAGTAAAAATTCCATCTATCCGCAAACTGAATGGCAGGTTCTCCTTCCGCGTGCAAGCGGTTTTGACTGTCAAAGCGAAGGTGGGGGCGATCGCACACCGCGCAAATCTTTTCAAAGGGAAATATCCAACCGCAATGCTCGAAAAGCAGCTTTTGCGAGCGAAGTATTTCTTGTGCCTTTTGGGAAATATTGACGCCTAATGAAGATATATACCATTGGGTCAAATAGATTTCTTTAAACAAACTCGTGGGGGTTTCAAAGAAGTTAAGGGATAACAAATTATTGTGGAAAACATTCCCCTTCGTTTGTTCCGATCGCACATAGTTTTCAGCCCATTCGTACATTAGCGAACTCAGTGTGCTGTCTGCTTCGGACTCGATCGTCATGCTATAGAGCTCATACTCCCACACGGCCGGACTTGCAAATTCTTCCACAGGGGACATCCATTTCCGGTCGAGATTTTTCCCCCATCTATTGCTGTATTCGTCTGAGCAGTTTTGTGAATGGTCGCGTTTGAGCCTGTTGAAGATTTGGAGATAAGCGTCGCGGGGACTGCTGCAAATAATAACGGAGGGTTCTTCTAAGCCAATAGCGGCATAGGCAACTTTGATGGCTTCTGTCGCTTGTTGAGCATCAATTGGCGTAGTCGAGAGAGTAAGACGTTTTTGTGCGAGTTCGCCTAACACGCACACAGCGGCAAATTGATTGTTGTGATTGAGTTCTGTCAGATTGGTGAGCTTACGCAAGGCGCTGATGTCGGTAATTTGATTGTCGCCCAGATCGAGTGTTGTCAGATTGGTGAGCTTACGCAAGGCGCTGATGTCGGTAATTGGATTGTGGTCCAGATCGAGTGTGGTCAGATTGGTGAGCGAGCCGAGGAAGCTGATGTCGGTAATTTGATTCCAGGTGAGATACAGTGTGGTCAGATTGGTGAGCGAGCCGAGGAAGCTGAAGTCGGTAATTTGATTGCCGCCGAGATCGAGTGTTGTCAGATTGGTGAGCGAACCGAGGGAGCTGATGTCGGTAATTCGATCGCTGTTGAGATCGAGTTTTGTCATGCTTGAAAGTATCTGCTCCGCTGCTTCAGGGTCATCAGTGCCAGCCTTTTTTAACAACACTTTAACTGTGTGCCTTGCCTCTTCTGAAAGACTGTCTATATGCCTGCACCAGTCCCCAAAACGGCTAAAAGTCATTGGCTCGTTTGGCTGTTTTTCTGACATAAAACACTTCGAGATGGGTAATGGGGCATGGGGCATGGGGCATGGATAATAGGAATAGTGTTGACTGTTGACTATTACAAATCGCCCTTGCGTAACTCACTCATATTACTGAATTAAGTCTTCTATTTCAAATCTTCCAGCTTAATCCGAGGATCGACAGCTTTGAGCAGCAAATCCGCCAACAAATTCCCCACAATCAACATCGTCGCACCCATCATCAAACTTGCCATTACTAAATACAAATCTTGATTAGTCACCGCCTCCAAAGTCAGCTTTCCCAAACCCGGCCAATTAAAGAAATATTCCGCAATAAACGCACCGCTCAACAAACTAGCAAACTCAAAACCCAATAGCGTAATCAACGGATTAACAGCATTCCGCAAAGCATGAATGTAAATTACTCGATCGTCCGGCAAACCTTTAGCCCGTGCTGTTCGGATATAATCTTGACGCAGCACGTCCAAAAATTGTCCGCGCATCAATCTTTGCAAACCCGCAAAACCAGTAAGGCTGAGGGCGACTGTTGGCAAAATTAAGTGCCAGCCGTAATCGAGGATTTGACCCCACCAAGGTAAGTCCGCGTGGTCGATACTTGTCATTCCTCCGATGGGAAACAGAGGCGAAGTATTCTGAGCAAAAAATAGCAGCAGCAACGCTGTGATAAAGCTGGGAAATCCTTGTCCCGTGTAGCTGACTACTTGCAGAACTCGATCGACTGTGCGGTTTTGATTGACGGCGGCGACAATTCCCAAAGGAATGGCGATCGCCCAAGTTACAATCAAAGAGGCGATCGCCATCAACAGCGTCGCCGGTACCCGTTCCCACAGCAGCGAAGCTACGGATCGCTGATACACAAAACTCGTGCCAAAATTCCCCCGCGTCACAATTTGTTGCAGCCACAGCCAATACTGCACAATAGCTGGTTTATCTAAGCCGAACTGCTGTTCGAGTTGCTTGAGAGTCTCCGGCGAAATCTTCGGATTTTGGCTCAAAGTATCCAAGTAATTTCCCGGTGCTAGCTCAATAATTGCAAAACAAAGAGCCGATGCCAAAAATAGCGTTAAAAGTGCCTGCAACAGTCGCTTAAAAACATAAGTAAATGTCTCGCTGCCAAACAGAGAATTCAACGCTCGCCAATTTCGATTTAACTTAATAGAAGTCATAGGATTTTAGATTTTAGATTTTAGGAAGAATTGTGAATGATATTAATTCCGGTTGCATCGGAATGATTTAACCACAGAGATCGCAGGGATCGCAGAGAAAGAGAAGAGAGAGATGAATAATTCCCATGCAAAGGTCAAGGATATTATTTGTCAGTAGTTTTTATTCAACTGTCAGCAGTCAACTGTCAACTGTCAACTGTCAACTGCCAACAGTTAACTAACTAATATTCAACTAGCGTGACGATCGGCACATCGGGCAATTTCTGCCTGCCGCCCAAAGCCTGCAATTCAATGATAAAAGCAAAACCGACAAGCTCGCAGCCAGCTTGCTCCAACAATTTAGCCGTCGCCGCCGCTGTTCCGCCAGTGGCGATTAAATCGTCCACAATCAGCACCCGGCTACCGGATGTCATCGCATCTCGGTGCATCTCCAGTCGATCGACACCGTATTCCAACTCGTACTCAGCAAAATGAACCGCACCAGGCAGTTTCCCCGGCTTGCGGACAGGAATAAAGCCTATTCCCATTTTATAAGCCAAAGGCGCGCCAAAGATGAAGCCCCGCGATTCCATGCCCACCACATAGTCAACAGACATTTCTGAGCATTTTTCGGCTAAGCTATCAATGGTGTAGCTGAGCCCTTGCGGGTCGCGCAGCAAAGTTGTAATGTCTCGAAACAGAATTCCCGGCTTTGGGAAATCAGGAATGTCGCGAATCAGAGATTTGAGATCCATAAGCTTGCAGATCCGGGTTGAAGGTAACGAGGCATCAAAAATGCTACAATAATAACGTCAAAATTTAAAAATTCCAAAATAAAAATTAAAACTAAGAGCTTCTTTAATTTTTATTCTTTAATTGCTTAATCCTTTACGTACTATGTAAACAAATGTCATAATTCCCTAACAACAGGGTTGAATATCAACATTTGTCACCCTATGATCTAAAGTCAAAAATCTAATATCTAAAATCCAATGATTAAGTTGGCAGCACGAGTGGGTGAGGTTTCTCCTTCCATAACCTTGGCGATCGCCGCTAAGGCTAAAGCCATGAAGGCCGAAGGGATTGATGTCTGTAGTTTGAGTACGGGAGAACCCGACTTTGATACCCCCGAACACGTTAAAGCAGCGGCAAAACAAGCTTTAGACGAGGGGAAGACTAAGTACGGCCCTGTGGCTGGGGAACCGCAGTTAAAAGCTGCGATCGCCCGCAAACTCCGCGATGACAACAATCTCAACTATCAACCGGAAAATATCATTGTCACCAACGGCGGCAAGCATTCCCTCTACAATCTGATGATGGCTCTGATCGAGCCTGGAGAGGAAGTCATTATCCCGGCTCCCTACTGGCTAAGCTACCCAGAAATGGTGAAACTCGCTAGCGGCAAGCCAGTAATTGTACGGACTGATGCTTCTACAGGATATAAAATTACACCGGAACAACTGAGTCGAGCGATTACTCCCAAAACCAAGTTATTTGTACTGAATTCGCCTTCTAACCCGACGGGAATGGTTTATACTTCGGCGGAACTCAAAGCATTGGCCGAGGTGATAGTCGATCGAGATATATTAGTCGTTGCTGACGAGATTTACGAAAAAATTATATATGACGACGCCCAACACGTCAGCATCGGTTCCCTGGGCAAAGAAATCTTCGATCGCACTCTCATCAGCAGCGGTTTTGCTAAAGCTTACTCGATGACAGGCTGGCGAGTCGGTTATTTGGCCGGGCCGAACGAATTAATTAAAGCCACCAGCACAATTCAAGGTCACAGTACCTCAAACGTGTGTACCTTTGCACAGTACGGCGCGATCGCAGCTTTGGAAAGCAGCCAAGAATCTGTCGAAAAAATGCGTCTAGCTTTTGCCGAAAGGCGTCAGGTAATATTTGAATTACTCGATGCTGTCCCCGGAATTAGCTGCATCAAACCAGACGGTGCTTTCTATATGTTTGTCAACATCAGCAAGACTGGAATGAATTCTCTGGAATTTTGCGACGCTTTCTTAGAACAGCAGCAAGTAGCAGTTATTCCGGGGATTGCTTTTGGTGCAGACGACCATATTCGCTTGTCTTATGCCACCGATTTAGGCACAATTAAAAAAGCCGTAGAAAGGCTGGATAAATTTGTTCGCAGCCTCTAAAAATTAGTTAGTAGTCAGTGGTTATTTGTTATTTGTTATCGGTAGTAGCTTACTGGTGACTGGTGACTGCTGACTGCTGACTAATTACTAATGACTAATAACTAAGCTGTTTAGCATTTAAACTGCGTATTTCAGAGGCTGAAACTCTTTACTGGCTTAGATGACCTCTGAGATTTAAATGGTGAACAGCTTAAAGCTGTTTAGTCATAATCTCTTTGAGCAAATCCAGCCCCTTCTTAACTCGCCGAGAAACAGTCACCGCACTGATACCCAAACGTTCAGCGGTTTCCTTCTGCGTCAAATCGTAGAGAAAAACAAACTCCAATATCTCGCGAGTCCGTTGTTCCAACATAGCCAAAGCTTGCTGTACCCGAATTTGATCCTCTTGCGCCAACTGAAAACTCCGATACTTAGTATCGGGCACCAATTCTCCTAGACAAGTAGCCCCCTCATCTTCATCTTGCATCGGCGCGTCCAAGCTCAGAGGCGATCGGTTGAGATGGGCTAATTTAATTTCTTGCCATTCTTCTAAAGAAACCTCAAGGACTGCTGCTACTTCCGCATCCGTAGGTTTGCGGTTTAACTGCACCTGCAAATCCTTGATCGCTGCTACTGATTTGCGTTCCAGGGACTGCCAGTGGCGGGGAAATCGCACAGAAGGGCTTTTGTCCCGCAAGTAGTGTTGAATTTCGCCCCGAATGTAGGGAATTGCAAAGGAACTAAAAGCGTGTCCCTTGGCGATATCAAACCGTTCGATCGCCCTGATCAACCCAATACATCCGACTTGCAGCAAATCGTCGTAGCTTTCACCGCACTGGTTGATCCAGTGGTAAACTTCTTTTCTGACCAGTCCAATATTCAGTTTAACTAACTGATTGCGGGTTTCATTCGATCCAGAAAGTTGGTACTCGCGCAACAATTGCAAATTTTCGCTTTTTAGCTCGTTCGGCACTGTGGTAGACATGGTGACATAGGGGTAGGTAGAGCAGAGGACTGAGGTTGCTTTAGATCTAGCTTCTAATCTAGTCTAAAACTATTCACTTTTAGGTAGTGTAATCCTAGCACTTAATAGGTGTGATAGCGGACACACCAGTTGAGTTTTCTGAACGTGAACGGATTTAGCGGGATTATCCGAAGGTTTTCGGCATAAGGCAGACTTTTACCAGGTAGAAGGACTTCGACCCAATCCCCAATTTAACCAGGTTTTTTAAAAAATATATTATAAGCTGAAAGCGCTTTGAATACAATACTTTAATTAATTAAAAATCCCAACTTCATAACTTGCGAATGACCATAATTTAATCATAAATTTAGTCATTAGTCAACAGTCCTAAGTTATATTGCTCAAGACTGTTGGCTAATGAAGGGCGAGCAGGAGCTTTACGGCCAGAAACTGCTCAAGTTTGATCGATCCTGAAAGCCAATTTTACGATACAGAAGGCTCAATGCGAGCGTAAAACAAACCCCGAATTTTCACGTCCAGAGCCGGTCTAGCTCCCAAATCAGTATCCGAAGGCTGCGTACTTTCAAAAATCCCGCCAACTTCGCCAGTGGCGCTGTTGACTTTAGCAACTTGGAGAGAAATTTTGCCCGCCTTGGTGCGGGTGTCAGCCACCTTAACATTAGCCCGCACACGTTTGGAATTGTCAGTAGCCGGAAGCGCTACAGCATTGTCATAGCCAGTCGCTACCCCGCGACCTTTAGGGTCTAAAAAGCCTGCGCTGCGGTAAGAAGGAACGTTAAACTCCCCTCTCAAATCGGTGGAAGTATTGATAGCAACAACTCCGGGATCGGAACTGGCAACTAATTCTTTAATGGTAAACAAGAAAGGTACTTGCTCTCCGCCCGGTAATTGAATCGTAATAGCTTGAAAATCCAAGCCGTCTTCTTCTGTGAAAGTTAGAGTGCCGTCAGTACCGACCTTGAGCGTACCTTGAACTTGGTCAATGCTCGACGTGAACCGGGTCAGCAATTTACCAGGCACAAATTCCGCTTCTTGGCGTTTGTTTGCTGGTTCTTCCTTGACAAAATAAGTTGTGGGCTGCAAACACAAACCAGTGAGTTTATAGGTGCCGCCCGCTTCGATAGGGATCGATCCCCGAGAAGTTTCTGCCAAGCTAGGGCAGTTATTAGCCAAGCCAGTACCTCTAATCTCGTCGTACGTGAGCAACTCAGTAGTCGCCACCGTCGTGTCAGGAGCAGAAGAACAAGCAACCAGCGCACTCATGCAAAATGCTAAAAGTGCAACAATTAAAGCACGATATTTCATTGCAAACCTCAATATCCAACATCGGATTATATTA
This sequence comes from Microcoleus sp. S13_C5, assembly GCF_036700845.1. NCBI lineage: Bacteria > Bacillati > Cyanobacteriota > Cyanophyceae > Oscillatoriales > Microcoleaceae > Microcoleus > Microcoleus sp. S13_C5. The sequence goes on along the minus strand of NZ_JAUBPR010000008.1, from coordinate 5,958 downwards.
AGAAAAAGCCCTACTTCGAGCAAAATATAATTGCCCGCCGGCAGGCTAGGCCAGCGCTTAGGGCAGCATTTAGATCCAGATCGCTCGCTTCACCGACACCGGCATTGACTCAAAAAATCAAGCTAGTGCGCCGTGAAAATAAGCATGAACTTATGATTTCTCAATCAGGTTCCGATCGCAGCCCAATACACATGGTACGACGGGTTGTGCTCTTTTCCTGACTTGGACTGCAAATTAATATTGCTTAAGTCAACCTACTTAAGTTACTTTGCTTATGACCCCGAATGGCGATCGCGACTAGCTCGATTAGTCGGTTGACCAAAAGGCTGGGGACAAAGGCCTTGTAGATTTCAAAGGAAGCAGCGGTATGGACAACGGCAAAGATTTAGAGTCAGAAAAGTTGCAGTCTCAAATGCACTCGCTGACAGAGGCGATTCGGACTTTAGCCGAAAGTTGTCAGGGAGACAGTCTGCTGCTTTTGGCCCTGCTGCGGACGCTGGAAGCTTCGCACCGGGAAATTCGGGACGGTTTGTTTCAAGCGTCTTTTCCCGACAACCGCCAAGCACTTTACAAACTGCTCAGGAATATTGAAGCCCATGGCGGCTGGCCTTACATCCACCGCATGAAACTTCGATCGCTCTTGGGGTACAGCCAACAATTATCTCCCCTAGAAGATTCTCCAGCCGAGTCGCCACCAGACTCGGCCGAAACTCCCCAAGACGTTAAATAGTTTTGAGTTATGAGTTTAGTGAGTTTTACATTAACTCATAACTCATCACTGAGCTGCGCGATCGCACCTAGAACCCGTAACGTGTAGGAGGTAAGATCGGGTCCGCCACCGTCGGGAATATCGGCGTCGGCCCGGGCATTGGCAATAATAGTCCGGGAGTCGGAGTCGGGGCGATCGACTTAATGCTCAGCAGAGGCGAATCGGGCACGCTAACTGTCGGCGGAGTCGGAATCCTCGAAGCAGTCGGCGTCGGAGTCGGGGTCGGTGCTGCTGTGGGAGTCGGAGTTGGAGTTGGAGTCGGAGTCGGCGTCGGTGCTGCTGTGGGAGTCGGCGTGGGAGTCGGCGTCGGTGCTGCTGTGGGAGTCGGCGTGGGAGTCGGAGTCGGTGCTGCTGTGGGAGTTGGAGTCGGAGTCGGAGTTGGAGTTGGAGTCGGAGTCGGAGTCGGAGTCGGAGTCGGAGTTGGAGTCGGAGTCGGAGTTGGAGTCGGAGTTGGAGTCGGAGTTGGAGTCGGAGTCGGAGTCGGAGTCGGAGTCGGAGTCGGAGTCGGAGTTGGAGTCGGAGTCGGAGTTGGATCTGTAATTGTGCTTGTAACTGTAGTTGTAGTTGTAGTGGTAATGGTGGTTGGCCTGGGAGTAACCGTCCCAGTCACAGCGATAAAATCATTCGCCTCGATCAGCCCCGCCGGAGTGTCGGTCAAAATTGCTAAAAGCTTGCCGTCGAGCGTCGTAATTACTGTATCCCTGACATTTGCACCGTTACCTTGCCGAACTTGCAGTTGAGCGAAAGATAAATTGCTCGGCAGTCCAAGGAAATCCTCTGCGTCATTGTAATCAGTAATTAAAACCAAACTGCCAGGCCCGGCTCCCAATCCAAAGACATCGCTGCCGCTGCCCCCAGTCAGAGTATCCGAACCCTCACCTCCGATTAAAGAATCATTACCCTCTGCCCCAAATAAATTGTCATTGCCGAAACCGCCCAAAATTGTATCGTCGCCGATACCTCCAGCCAAGGAGTCATCGCCCAAACCGCCGTCGATACCATCATTACCTTTGCCACCAAACAGGAAGTCATTGCCTTCATCTCCCAGTACCGAGTCGTCGCCTTCATCGCCGCGAAGGGTATCCGAACCGCTGCCACCAAAAACGGTATCGTCAGCCTTGCCGCCGAATATCTGGTCATTACCAGCGTCTCCGAAAAGCGAATCGTTGTCGGCATTGCCGTACAAAGTGTCGTCGCCGTCGCCGCCGGTCAAATAATCGTTGCCCTCACTGCCCAACATTTGATCGCTGCCACTACCGCCGTTGAGAGAATCGTTCCCCGCATTCCCGTAGAGAAAGTCATCATCAGCATTGCCGAACACGGAATCGTCGCCGTCACCCCCTGTGAGGGTGTCGTTGCCAGTACCGCCGGCAATGATGTCATTGCCTGCGTTGCCAAAAACTAAGTCGTCCCCGGCGTCTCCCAACAGGCTGTCTATCCCGTCGTTGCCTTCGAGGATGTCGTTGCCCAAACCGCCACGAATCGAGTCGTCGCCGTTCCCGCCGGAAGCAAAATCGCGGCCTTGGTTGCCAATTAGTTCGTCATTTCCTTCACCCCCAAACAGCGAATCTGCTCCGTCCCCTCCAAGAAGCTGGTCGTTGCCGCCGTCGCCCTCTAGGGTGTCATCTCCTCCCGCACCCAGGAGCGTGTCATCGCCATCTAAGCCGCGAGTTCGATCGCTCAGCGGAGTTCCTAGAATAAAGTCGTTGCTGTCTGTGCCGATCAGGTTTGCCATACGGGATACACCGGTCCTCAATAAAATAAATTGTTTGAAATTATGTTAATCGCCTTCGTGACAAGGGATTGCTGCTTGCCTAGGTTAGCATAATTGAGATTTTTCCAATCTGGCGCAGGGGCGCTGGAAGTTTTGTCCCTGTCCGCAGTTGCGATCGGGGCTGGTATAATGCTCGATCGGCAATCTAATTTAGTTATTAGGGATTTTTTCAAATAAAAATTAGTCGATCGGACTCAAGGAACTTAAACTCGACAAACGAAATGGTGAAGAAGGAAAAACGAATAACCTTTTTCCTTCTTGATACTCTTCAAACTTTTACTTCAGATACCACTTTTAAAAAACAATGCAACTGTATGCCCGTATTCCCAACCAGTAGGTCATTTGTCCTTCCTGGGGGGGTGACAAAGAGGTTTAGGAGATAGACCGAATAAGGGTTGCAGCCCGTATACCCTGTAGATAAAAGTGATGCTTATTTCGAGTTAACTTGCGTTTACTCGCTTAATTTCTAAGGAATGCTGAGCGAGATAATCAACCCACTGCTCTCCATCGAAACCAACGCCCAATGTACTCCGTATTCGGTATATTTTTCTCGCTTGGGAGCTGCGCTATACATATTTTTGTACCTGATTTTTCTGAATTTCATTCCCTTGAAAGATGGCACAAGTATAGGCGAGCGCCATTAACAGAATCATATTAATCAGTCGCTCTCCTCTTAGACCACTTTCTTCTAGATTATAACCTCCACTCTTGCAATCGCGGAACATTTATTCAATTCCCATTCGCTGTTTATAAGCGGATATTGCTACTGGCAATGAACCCAAATCCGTGAGAATAAACCAGGCGCCTTTTACTTTTAATCCTCGATAGTTGCGTTTCTATTTACAGGCGATATCAAATCCTGCTACAGGCCCGTGTTTTTCTGACCCTCACTCCTTGAAAGTACAACGAAGTTCGGCTCTTCCGTACTTATTGTGCTAAATTTTTAGGAAAATGCCAAAAAAGTAATGCCCGTAGTTCAAAATATATCAAATTACTCAATCCAAAACCACACCTTTTTAATAGCTTTAATTTAGTATTAATTCCCTCTACTATCCCATTAGTTGTTCTTTCTTTAAAATACCCCCCAATCTCTCCCAATCATCTTTTGTTTGATTGTTTTTACACTATTTTTTATAGTAGGTTGTGCCTTTTTTAACCAATGCGTTAATTCTAATATCTCGTCAGCCAAACTATTATTTTTTTCACCCAAGTAGGAAAGTATTCTTTTAAAATGTGCATTTTTCCTACTACCGAGGAAGCATCTTTTACTTGTTTTAAGTTTAATTATTCTTGGATAGACAAGTCATTCTCGGATTTCAACAATGTATATTTGCTTCCTTTTAATATCTCCAATAATTTGGCTCTTTATTTGGGTTTTAGCGATGAGGCTGCCTTTTTTTGCTGGATTCTCGCCTGATTTAATTCCAGGGCTATTTCATTCTAAATAATTCCTTGAGTGTGTTAAGACCAAAGCCAGCAAGTCGTTGAGCTTGAGCCATATTCTGAAATCCATACTTTCGATATAAATTAAGTGCAAAATTACGCGCCGTTGCCCAGATTTGCACGCTTTGGGTTAGTTCTAATGCGTGAAGCATCTTCTACGCCGGGTCACATCCCTTACATAATGCACTTTATTCTCTACTCCCCAATAACCACGAATTCTTTTCCAAAAGCTTCTGCTGTCTCAACAAATGAAGCTATATAATAGCGGGTTTCTGTGGCATGCTCGATGATGTTGGCCAAGGGTATTTCATTCTTGATAGAAGGATGATACGCTGAAGCTATATTCCTTCAAATTGTTTTGAGTAATGACCCAAATTGCAATTGTTGAAGCCTTCTCTGACTTGATTGATACTCGTTGCGGCACTGGAAAGCGCTATCAGCAGGCACTCTGTCTTGCTATGTTCACCGCGTTGCAGTTGCTGCCGAGAACAAAGGTTTTCTCGCAATTGGGGATTGGCGAGGGAGCGCACAAAGCCGAATTAGTAAAACTTTTTCAACCACCAAAGGGACGAATTCCTTCTTATAGTACGATTCGACGCACCAAGAATGCGGACAGAGTATCAGAGTTATTCAGCCTGCTTATCCCGTTTTTTTGGTGTTCAACCATTGCCAAGAGAAACAATCGCTATGGACGGTAAAGTAGTAAGAGGTTCATAGGAGGCAATCAGCGATGATCCCGCGTGTGGATTCACATCCAGCTATTATGCTGGTTAAGTAGGGAGGTGGGAAAATTTATACTTATGTAACGAAACATTAAGTACCCGCATTGGAGTTAAATTTAACACGTTGTGTAGGGTAGTTTCCTCTTTCTCCTCTAACTTCTACTCCCTGAATTACGGCGTAGGCGAGATCTAATTCATCCTCAAACATTTGTCCTGCTAATTCATCTTTTTTAATGTGTTGCCACTCTAATTCGATTGGATTCATTTCAGAACAATACTTGGGTAAGAAAAAGATATATAAACCCTGATTTTCCCACTTTGACCATAACTGTTGAACTTCCTGACACCGATGTATGGGACCGTTGTCTTGTACGATTACTCTTGGTCGTCCAATCAGGGCAGCTTGTTGGGCTTCTTGCTCCATCATTTTGATATAAGCTTTTCGATCGACACCCCCAATTACCAAACCGTAAACAAAGCTTACTTCCTGTTGAAGAAGCCCTACAATACTTAATCTACGACCACGCCTTTTCGTTTGTTCTAGCCGTTTTTGCTCACCTCGTTGGTAATAAGTATAACCAGGTTCACTCCAAGCACAAAACCCTGATTCATCTAAATATTTTAAGTCGATTTCTCCCGCCGCCGCTGCCCATTCCAACATATCTAGGTCAGCTTGCTTAATTTTTCGTACTACGGCTTCTTGTTTTCCTTTGTGACTCTTCCTGGCTCGTTTCCAAATAAACCCTTTTTTTTTAGTATCCGTCTTAATCGATCGGGACTTAGTTTAATAGAACGCTCTTTTTCTAATTTCTGGGCTAGTTGAAGACTGTTGTATGTACGTGGTTCTTTTTTAAGGCATTCTGCTAAAAATTCTATGTCTTCTTCTTTCCACTTCGGTTTTCCCCCTCTACCTGGTAATTCCCAAAGCCCTTCCATACCTAGATGCAGCCATTTATGTAAAACCTCTCTCACTGTTTGTGGAGTCCAATTAAAATGAGTCGCTATTTTTTCAACGTACCAGCCATGTGCATTTAATCTAATTACTTCTGCTCGATCTTTTACTTGTTGTGGTACATCCGCAGTTCTCAGTTCTAATAGGGTTTTGTTTTGCTTTTGAGTGAGAAATACCCTTAATCTAGCGCCCATATATTGAGTTACCTTAGTAGATCTATTGGTTCTCCAGAACTTACGGTGATATTTTTATCTAATTAGAGAAGCAAGCTAATACCCGTTCTCGAAAATTATCAAAG
>NZ_JAUBPR010000168.1:0-11187 GCF_036700845.1 Microcoleus sp. S13_C5 | reverse complement strand
CACGGCAATCGTTTGGGAGTTTTGTGTTTCCGAATCTATCTTCCTTTCCTTCTGCTTGAATATCTGCGGAATGTGGGGTGTAGGGCAACCTTCGTAGCTTCTGGAGGTAGAGTAAGACCAAGTAAAGGCACTGCTTTTACTTGGCATCAAGCTGTGAAACAAGAATTCCCCGTCAAGCTACGCTGTGACGGGGGAGTGTCAACTACCACAATTAATCCCAAGGCGCTTTTGTTGTGAATCGTTGAGTTGCTGGCGGCCTAAGCTGTCAACCATTAACCAGTGGAGGCGGTCAATTCTATTTCTTTAGCCCAAGGTATTGCTGCCAAAATATAGTAGATGTCATGTCCTTTGAAGCACTTTTCCATTTTTCACTTACGGATGACCATTCATTAATACCTTCAGCAGCAACTTTAAACCACCTAGTCAAAAGGTTAGTACCAGCTAATTTATCTACCTCATTTTGGTTATTATAGCTTTTACTAAGCTTTACAATGCTCATGTGAAAGGTTTCTGGGTCAGAGTTTTTGATAAAATCTGGGCCTTTTAGATAGTCTTCAAAAGCTTTTACAACCATCTCTACATGATTATAATCAAATTTTGCTAAAGCCTGAAGTATTACTTTTGTCAAATGCTCAACTGCAGCCATATATTCTGGAGAATAATGGATGGAATAAGCTATTAAATCATTGCGGATATAATAATAATTTTCCCAATTTACATTCTTGGCCGCCGCTGGTTGATGCCACACCGCCATTGATGGAAAAGCTACAATGTTATTGCCCAACTCTTTTATTCTTAAACCAAACTCTACATCATCTATTTTGATAAATAAAGGCAGCGGTAATTTAGTTTGTTCAACAAGTTCCTTAGAAAAAGAGAAAAACCAAAATCCGCCATAGTCTACATCTTCTTCCTTGAGCAACCTGTTGAGAGAATTAGAATCTCGTAAATCGATATTATAATTTAAAGCAATTAATGCCCCAGGCCCAAATCCTCTAGTTTTAGAATAGGCGTTGTACGATGCTCCTGCTTCATACAAAATATGCTTTTTTTGTAAATTTAGCAATCCACCCGCTACAGCAAAATCAGAATTGGCGTATTCATACAAAGGAAATAATTTATAAATACATTCACTTTCTAACTCTATATCATCATCCATAAGCAAAAAGTGAGAATATTTTTTTTCCTCTAAAGCTTCGACCAACCCTCTGGTAAAGCCCCCGCTTCCACCCGCATTTATATTAGGAACTAGCCTCAGTTTTGGCTTTCCGAAATCAGCTTTATCTAAAGTTCTACCATTATCAACAACGAATACTTTAAAGTCCTTGGTTTCTAGCAATTCATCTTGAAAAATTGCAGTTAATGTATTTTGTATGAAGTCCTCTTTTTTAAAGGTGCAAATTACAATCCCCAATGATACTTCTCTAGTTTTACTTTGATCAGTTGCTATCCAAGCCCCTTTAAATTCGCCCTGTTCACTAGAACAAGTTATTTCAAAATATATTCTGCCCGCTTTTTTGCCTTGAAGGAGATTTATTGGTGAGATTTTTACAGGATTAGAGAATTGACATTTGTCAAAGCTCTCTTCAGAAATAATTTCTTTGTTTTTTTGTCCATCAAATTCTCGGTAAACAGAAACTTTAAAATCGCCTTCAAGTTTCAGCACATAGTAGATAGAGCTAAGAGTTGTATATTGAGTATAATATCTCTCGTAAAACGAATTAAAGTAAGAATTTGAGGAGACAACACCACCCTGAGATAAAACAACTTTTTTGTCATCTTCCTGGTAGTTTATAGATGCAGATTCATTACACCGTATATATACATTCGAGGTTTCGGCTGATTTTGGTAGCTTAATTCCAGCTAATATATTCATGTAATATCTACCTCTTTTTGTAGTAAAATTAGTTATTTTATTTTACTGATGTTAAACAGTATTAGCTTAAGAGTAATTTGTGGATAGGTTCTAGTACCTCCTCCTTTAGGCATAACTCCTATCACATTTTTTTAAGTCGTGGATAAAGGGATTGATATCGAAACCAAGCTTCTTCTAGGATTGGATCAACTGATTGGGGAGTGGCAGCAAGCATTGGTGTGGGTGCCAGTTTGATGGTGTCATTAGCATCTGGATATATGCCAATTCCTATACCCGCCAGTAGAGCTGCACCACGCGCGGAAGCCGCAGCCACTGTAGTTGCATAGAGGGGTATTCTCAATACATCGGTCAGTAATTGTTTCCAAGGCATTTCTGCAGTTCCACCGCCTGCTAAACGCAGTTCTGTCGCTTTAAAACCTGTTGCTTCAAGGGCCTCAAAACCTTGTCGCAAGGCAAAAGCAACTCCCTCTAAAGCTGCCCGCATCAGGTGTCCCTGTGTGTGATGAAGTCCAAGCCCTACCCATGCCCCGCGTACATAGGGGTCGAGGTGTGGAGTTCGCTCACCCGTGAGGTACGGCAAAAATGTCAACCCTTCACATCCTGGGGGAACAGAAAACGCTTTAGTATAGACTTCCTGCCAGCTCAAGCCCAGGATACCTCGCACCCACTCCAGCGCTAACCCCGCATTTTGCATTGCAGCAAGGGTGTACCACTGGTTAGGTAGGGCGGCTCGATAGAGATGGGTACGACCATGACGATCGATAATTGGTTGCGATCGAGGTGTAATGATTTGAGCGCCTGTGCCGATCGTTAGTTGAACCAAACCAGGCTCTAGTAGTCCGTTACCAAGCGCTGCCGCTGCGGTATCTGCAGCACCAGCGATAACAGGTAAGCCAACTCTTAAGCCAAGATGCTCTGAAGCAATAGTTGTTAGGTAGCCGGCGATCGCACTAGAGGGGATAATTTTTGGTAACCAATCACCACGTAGATTCAGGGCTGAGATTGCATCTTCTGCCCAGTTATCCGACACAACATCGTAAAGCAAAGTACCACTAGCATCAGATGGTTCGGTTGCGACTTCTCCAGTCAGCCGTAACCGCAGCCAATCTTTGGGCTGAAGTGCCCAACGCGCTTCGGTGTAGACAGTAGCCTCGTGTTCTCGTAGCCACAACAAAGTGGGGCCCGCCATTCCAGCCGTAATCGGGTTGCCCAAGCGCTCTAGAATAGCGGCATCAAGCGAATGATAAGTGTTCAGCGAGGCACTAGAGCGAGTATCGGCCCAGAGGATAGCAGGACGCAGAGGCTGACCCGACTCCGAGGCTAGGACAACACCGTGCATTTGCCCTGAAAGTGCGATCGCCTCTACCTGATCAGCGTGATTTCCCACTGCCTTCCTAACAGCCGAGGCAACCGCTAACCACCAATCCCCTGGCTCCGACTCAGCCCATCCAGGGTGGGGTGCATGAACAGGATAGGAGCTTGACGCCTCACCTATAGTAGTTCCGTCTGTCGCTAGGAGCAATGCCTTAGCAGAGCCTGTTCCTAAATCTATACCAAGCAGCATTAGGCTAATCCTCAAATCATTCAGTGTCTTAGCAAACGGGCGATCGCTTTTACCAATTCCTCTGGTTCGACAGGCTTGGAGATATGCATCTGAAATCCGGCAGCTAAGGCTTGCTGCTGATTGATTTCTCCAGCATAGGCAGTAAGTGCGATCGCAGCAATTGTACCTCCTTGTTCAGGTGACCACTTTCTAATTTGCCGAATCAGGGCATAACCATCCATCTCTGGCATCCCAATGTCACATAAGAGTAGATCGGGGACAGATTGATTCAGGAGAGTCAACGCCTGTGCACCGGAAGCGGCTGTCGTAACTTGTGCGCCAGATTGCATTAGGGTGAATGCTGCCAACTCTCGCATATCTGCATCATCGTCCACAACCAAGACATGAACACCTGCTAAGTCTGGCGCACTTTCTGGGTGCCTGCGATCGTCCGAGGATTCCGGCTCTACGAGGTTTAACGGTAGCCGAATGGTAAATGTAGCCCCTAAGTTGTGTCCTAAGCTGTCTGCTTGAACGGTTCCTCCATGCAGTTCGGTAAAATGACGGACGATCGCCAGCCCCAATCCCAATCCGCCGAAGTGTCGGGTTATTGTGCCATCTTCTTGACGGAAGTAGTCAAACACATGGGGTAAGAAGTCTCGTCTGATGCCTTTTCCAGTATCTTTGACTTGAATCTGAGCGTACATACCAACCTGCTCTAGTTGCACCTCAACTCGTCCTCCGGTTGGGGTGAACTTCACGGCGTTGGAGAGGAGGTTCCAGACTACTTGTTGGAGGCGATTGGTATCACCTGAAACCGTTCCTGAAATAGGATTAAATGTGGTCTGGATTTGAATGTGTTTGGCTTCGGCTGCCAGTCGTACCGTTTCCAGGGCAGCTTCAATCGTTGCCGCTAGATGCACTGGAGCGACGTTTAACGTCATTTTTCCTTGCAGAATGCGCGAGACATCCAACAAGTCCTCAATTAATTGCGCTTGCAGCTTGGCGTTGCGTTCGATCGTTTCCAGCGCTTGCTGGGTTTTTGTGGCATCGAGTCGCCCAGTTCGTAGCAATTTCGTCCAACCCAGAATCGGATTGAGGGGCGATCGCAACTCGTGGGACAATACGGCTAAAAATTCGTCTTTAATTCGGTTAGCGGCTTCTGCTTTTGCGCGATCGCGTTGAGCTAACCGATATAGCTGAGCATTGTCGATCGCCAAGGAAGCACGACGCGCCAATTCCTCTGCCAGTTGCAAATCTGCTGAGGTATACCGTCGTCCAGATTCGGCACAGATAAAGGAAATGGCCCCTAGAATTCGTGCCTGAGTTCGTAGCGGCACCGTCATTACAGAGCTGAATCCAACCTGCCGCAGCATCTCTAAATGCTCTGAATCACGCGCTGCCTGTACCAACAGTTCATCGGGAATATCGGGCAGTAAATCAGGTTGTCCTGTTCGCAATGTGTATGCAGCACCGCGAGGGTCATCCGGGTTCAGCGGATACTTGTCTCTAATCTGATAGGCCCATTCCAGTTTAGTCGGGTCGATGTGAGCAACTGCAATCTGATCGATCGCACCATCCTCTCCTATCATGTGAACCGTACACCAGTCCGCTAATTCCGGCACTGTAAGCTGCGCGACTCGCTCTAGAGTAGTTTGATAATCGAGTGAGGATGCCAGCACCGCACTTGCCTCAGAGAGAAAACGTTGGGCAAGCTCTAACTGCATCCGTTCCGTCACATCTACCACATACACGAGAATGCCTTCGACCTGACCATTTGAGTTAACGGTCGGAAGATAGTAAACGTTGTAGTAACCGGGACGGCGATCGCTGCGTCCGGGAACATTTACCGCAAAGTTCGGTGAAGTGAAGGGATTGCCCGTGGCGTAAATCTGATCAAAGACTTCAACTAATTGGGGATCGGACTGACCAAAAAGTTCTGGAATTGAATAGCCTAAATGTTGCTCGCGGGTTAATCCATTAATTTCTGCTAATGCTTCGTTAATGGCAATAAATCTCTGCTCGGCATCTAACAGGGCAAGTCCAACCGGAGACGTGTCAAAAATAGTTGCTAGTTGGTGCTGTGCGGCTTCGGCTTCCGATCGTGCAAGACGCTCGCGTTCTAACAGTTGTTCTCGTTCTTGTTCTGCATACTTGCGTTGCGTCACATCCAGCACCAGCGATAACACCGAAATCATCCGTCCCGATTCGTCCCTGAGACTGGAGTTATACCACTCGCAATGCACAAGGTTGCGATCTTTCGTGTAATTGCGGTTGTATGAAAAAATATGGGGTTCATCACCATAGACCAGCCGTTGGCAGACTTCAGTCACCGATTCTAGGTCTTCCTCAAAGACAAAAGGTATCTCTGTTAAAGATTTGCCCAGAATTTCTTCGGCTTTCCAGCCCAAAATGCGCTCTGCACCAGCAGACCACCGAATGATTTGAAAGTCTCGATTCCATTCAACGACTGCCATTGGAGAGTTTTCAACATGAAAGTTGAGCTTTTGTAGGGCTTGACGCAACGCCTCTTCCGCTTGCTTGCGTTCTGTGATATCAATGACAACTCCGATCGAGTGCTTGGGATTTCCCTGAGAATCATAAGTAAACTGTCCTCTCGCTTCAACCCAGTGAATCGAGCCATTTGACCAACGCAGGCGATATTCATGGTGATACTCTTTCTTATCTGCTATGGCTTGCTGAAGTTTTGCTTCAGCTTCTGCTAGGTCATCAGGATGAACCCGACTTGCCCAAACTTCATAGCCCGGTTCGCACTCATTCGGTTGAAGACCCAGCACCATGAAGTGTCCTTCTGACCAAAGCAAGGCATCGGTCTGCATATCCCAGTCCCACGTTCCCATGCGTCCGACCTTGAGCGCGAGTTGCAGATGAGCTTCACTTTCGCGCAATTCCTCTTCTGCCCGCGATCGCTCCACGGCTAGCCAGGTTTTTTGAGCTATTCGCTCCATCAGCACCACATCTTCCTCCGTCCAGTGGCGAACAGAGACATGGTGCAACACCAACAATGCGACAAATTTCCCCTCTTTCACCAAGGGAACACATAGGAGAGATTTGGTTTGAATTGCGTCAAAGGTAGCCGCCCCAACTCCGGCAGTCCGAGGATCGCGATCGACATCATCCACGACGATTGTTCTGCCCTGCTTTAATTCCGCAATAAGTTCAGGGCCAAACGAATCCAGGTGATGTCTACCCACCACGCTGACTACACCATTGCAGAAATCGCGATCGACAATCACATATTCCTGAGTAGAATCAATTTCACCGTAGGTACAGCGAGTGACTTGGAAGTGTTGTCCTGTGGCACAAACTACCTGCCACATAATTTCCTTCGAGTCTTGAATGGCACGAATTGCGTCATTCAATTCGATCAGGAATTGCTGAATTTCTTCTTTCTGCTGGAGGTTTTTGAGTAGTTGTTCAATTTGTTGCCTTGCCCGCACCTGGGCTGTCACTTCAATGTTATAAATCAACACGCCTTGAATGGTTCCCTCTGCATCCCGCCAAGCCGCAAAGATGCAGTGGAAAAATGCTTCTTCCAACACTCCATCGCCGTTCCGGTCCCAGTAAGTAGGCGATTCATTCATAATGAACGTTTCTCCCGTCCGGTAAACGCGATCGAGCGCTTCAAAGTAAATTTGTCCCTCTATCTCGGGGAAAACGTCCCGTATTGATTTCCCGATAATGTCTGGAGTGCGCCCAGTCCCTTGCAGATAGGTTGGATTGGCAAATTCATACACAAGATCGGCACCTTTAACAATGGCAATCATGGCAGGCAATTGCATCAGGATGTCATGCAACCGCTGGCGTTCGGTTTCGGCTTCGAGTCTGGCAGATTGTTCTCGTTTTAAAAGGCGATCGCGCTCTGCTTCGATGTGTTTGCGTTCCGTGATGTCAACCGAAACGCCAACCATGCGAACTCCTCGCCCCGTCTCATCCAGATAAACTCGTCCCTGACTGTTGATCCAGTGCACAACGCCGTCTGGACTAATTACCCGATACTCCTGCAGGTAGGACTGTTCTCCAGCCATTGCTGCTTGAGCCGCTTGGATCACCCGTTGTCGATCGTCTGGATGAATGAGTGCAAAAAAGTCTTCTCCTGAGCCTTCGTGAAGACCCCAAACGTCTAGAGCATTAGCAGTACACACGACCTGATTGGTCGGCAAATCCATATCCCAGACCACCATCTGAGCCGCCGTCAGTGCCAATTGCAGGCGATCTTGACTCTCTCGTAATGCCTGTTCAACTTGTTTGTAATCCGTCACATCACGAGCAATACTCAGTACTGATGCAACAGAATCATCACTGGCAAATTCGGGGACAATACGCGCCTGATACCATCGAATACCATTTAGAGTCGGAAACTTAAATTCAATCGTCTGTTCCTGCCCGTTTGCAAAGACTTGGCGTAGACTATCATGCCAAACACGATAGAGATCTTCTGGCATTCCTAGCTCAACATTGGTCTTGCCAACAAATTGCTCTGATGGAATACCTGTTGCCAGTTCTACAGAAGGGCTGACATAAATATGGCGAAATTCTGCATCAACTCGGCTAATAATGTCTGGGGCATTTTCCGCCACCATTTTGAACTGTTGCTCTCGCTGCCGCAATTCTGATTCCAAGCGTTTGCGCTCTGTCACATCCCGAAAATAAACGGCTACTCCTGCCGTAGAGGGATAGGCATTTGCCTCTAACCAACACTCGACAGGCTTCCCAAATTCTTCCCAGGAAACAGGAACCTGTTGTGCCACTGCCCGATGTAGTTCTCGATAGCCAATTCCACCGACCAACTCAGGAAAAACCTCATTCCAAACGTGCTTTCCCAGTAACTCTTCTGGCGTTTTGTGCAGGATTTGAGCCGCTGCCCCATTCACGTAAGTGTAGCGCCAGTCGCGATCGAAGGCGACAAAAGCATCCGTAATGCTTTCAAGAATCGTTGCCACCTTGCGCTCAGTTTCTTGGGCAGCAAACAACTGTTCGCCTTCAAGAGTGCGGGCAAAGCGTTCAATGACTTCAGAGCGAGAAATTCCTCGCCTGTGAGCCTCTTTATCGAGCGATCGCCATGCTGTATTAGTCAGAGATACGCTCACTCGTTGTTTCATCTCCGAGTTCCAATTGCTAAGAAACTTGCCTGTGGCGTCGCGCTTCATGAAAATTCATCCGTATACATACACGGTCTTCTCCATTGAACCTGAGTTACTCACTCAGGAGAATCTGCCTTAAGATAGATGCTTTGGCGAGAGGGAAGATAGATGGGAAAGAATGTACTCAATAAATATTGCGCTGTACTGGCTGGTGAATTTCCCCTTGCACTCGTAGACATAGAGCTGGGCTAGACGGGAGAATCCCACGGCTTTAACGTTGTGCAGCCGTGGCAGTCTCAAATAAGTCTCCTCACGGATGCGGATGGTGCCTACGACAATCGGGCTAGCGTTCCTTGAGCACCAAACTCATGCAAACTACGCAACTTGTCAGCAACAGCCTCAACGAAACGTGGCGACTGTACTAAATCTCCAAAAATTTCAGATAGGCCCAGTAATGGTCTGGGATCTAATTCACTCAAACTGGCGCGTTGAGTGAGGATGTCTGCTAATGGGTCATCAATGGGAATAGGTTGCCCTTGTTGATCATGACTATTGATGTATCGACACCAAGCAGCAATCGTCAAACTTAGGTAATCGATCGCACCTCCAAGTTGTAATTTATCGCGGATCGATCCCAAAACAAACTTAGGAATTTTGGCTGATCCATTCAGGCAAAGGCGTGGAAGCTGATCGCGAATTTTGGGATTGGAAAACCGTTCAATTAAAGTTTTTTTATAATCGTCTAAATCGATCCCAGGAACAGGTTGGAGCGTTGGTGTCACCTCGTCCATCAGGTTAGCGACTGCTTGCTGAAACAAGGGATCAGCCATGACTTCATAAACGTAGGTATAATCTGCCAGAGAGCCGAGATAACCAATCAGCATATGGCTGGCATTGAGCAGCCGAATTTTCATCATTTCATAGGGATGAACATCCTTAGTCATCTGTACGCCAACGGATTCCCAATCGGGTCTGCCTGCACAAAAGGTATCTTCGATTACCCACTGGGTGAAAGGCTCCGCGACGCATGGAAACGCATCATCAATACCAAACTGTTGGGCCACCATTTTGATATCTGCTGGGGTTGTCAGCGGAGTAATGCGATCGACCATGCAGTTGGGAAAGGCAACGTGTTCAGCAATCCAACTTCCTAAATCTGGATCGCGCATTTGGGCAAATGTCGTTAGCATTTTTCGCACCATGTTGCCGTTGCCCTGGATATTGTCGCAGGACAAGACTGTAAAGGGTGCCAACCCCTGTTTACGGCGTTTTTCGAGTGCCGCTGTCAAAAAACCGTATGTCCCAAGTGGTTTGTCAGGATGTTGCAAATCGTGCTGCATCGTCGGGTGGTTTACATCGAAATTGCCACTTCCTTCAATGTAGTAGTAGCCGCTTTCAGTGATCGTTAGAGTAACGATTCGGCATTCGGGGGCTGCTAATGCTTCAATAACTGCTTGACGATTGTCTGGTGCAAAAAGGTATTGAGTGATTGAACCGATGACTCTAGCGCGATCTCCTTCTAGCGATCGCTCAACTAACGTATACAAACAATCTTGGGACAGAAGCGCATCCCGCATTCGCCTGTCATAGTCATTGTCAAGCAATCCAACACCACAAATTCCCCAATTACTACCAGGATTCTGATGGAAATAATTATCGAGATAGAGCGCTTGGTGCGATCGATGAAATCCACCAACCCCAATATGCACAATTCCATTAGTAATTTGAGGGCGATCGTACTTGGGTACGCGCACGTTTCCCGGTAAACGAGATAGGGATTGTTGATTCAGCTTGATTGTTGAGCTTGTACTGGTATTGCTGTTCATTTTATTTATACTAGGTGGTGACGACGGCTTTTTAAAACTGCTTCACCCTGTAAGTCAAACAGATGGCTCATATCGCCGCTAATGTGAATAGGAACAATATCGCGCAACTGGCTGGAATTATCTCCGTCTGTTTGCACGACTCCGTAAGTAATCTGAAAATATGCGGAAAGATTCCGCATATTCAGCTTAAGCCGCGTATTCTGCAGAAAGAATCTGCTTAAGTAGTAAACTTGGGGTGTTATGCCGAATCATTCTGCCTATCTACCCACTATGGGATCTTAAGCGGAAAGTTTCAGTCAATTATATAGTTAGGCGAGCGATTTCTGCTTTGAGTTTTAATTCAATATCAACATATCGGTTAAATACTAGATATTCATGGCTAATACTTCTCCCCTTCCTCCAGCCACGGCAACACCTGCTCCTCTGTCCCCTGATCTAACTTCCCAGAGCCAGCCCCCAAGCCAAACCACTCGAGAGGGGATTATGTTGAAAGAGCAATCTGACTCCCGAAATAGGGAGAGGATTGCCTTGGGGGTTCTTCTCGCTTCGATAATAGCTGTCTTCAGTATATCAGTCGTGGTAATTGCCACTGCGGAAAATGGTGAAAAAAGAGGGGTTGTTTCAGGACGAGTAATGGATTCAACCCTCCCTCTGTACGGAACTTGGGTAGGCACTATTCTGGCATTTTATTTTTCGCGCAATGCTTTTGAGGCTGCTTCAAGGGCCACGGATCGGACTACTGCTGCTGTATTGCAGCAAGCTAAGTAGTTAAGCAAAATTAATTACATAATTATCTCCAAATTCTTTAAGAATTCTTTCGACAGATGAAACAAGAGA
>NZ_JAUBPR010000289.1:0-1402 GCF_036700845.1 Microcoleus sp. S13_C5 | reverse complement strand
CAGGGTAAGCGCATCTAATTTGGTCTTTTAAAATACAGATTATTTGGTCCAAAGATGAGAGAGCAATATTTTTACAAAAAAAATGTGTTTAGTAGTAGTCTAATAAACACATTGTTAAATTTATCTGGGACTATCTTATGGGAGCGGGCTTCACTTCTACTTGTTCAAAGCGTCAAACTAAGTTGAATTTGAACTGGCCCAGTGCTACAGCATTAACAGAACAGATGCAAAGCTATTTTAGCGAGATAGAAGACCCGCGAGTACAACGTACCCGGAGCCATCTGTTAACAGATATTTTAATCATCGGAATTTTATCAGTCATTGCGGGAGGTAAGGGATGGGAAGATATGGAAAACTATGGGTTGAGCAAATTTGATTGGTTACGAGAATTTTTAGCTCTACCGAGTGGCATTCCTTGTGCCGATACTTTTCGACGAGTCTTTGAACGGATTAATCCTCAAGTATTTGAGCGTTGCTTTCAGAGGTGGGTTCAATCGATAATTAAAACAATTGGAGCGCAAGTAATTCCTATCGATGGCAAGACTCTTAGAGGTTCCTACGACAGAGAGCAGCAGAAATCAGCGTTGCATTTGGTTAGCGCCTGGGCCAGTGAACATCGTCTGGTTTTGGGGCAAGTCAAAGTAGCTGATAAATCGAATGAAATCACGGCAATTCCTGCCCTATTAGAACTGCTTGACCTCGCTGGAAGCATTATCACAATTGATGCAATGGGTACACAAACAGCAATTGCCACTCAAATATATAGTGCAAAAGCTGATTATATTTTAGCGCTTAAAGCCAACCATCCTACACTTCATGGCCAAGTCCAGACTTGGTTTGACCAAGCGCTAGCTCTCAAATTTGAAGGCATATCCTTCAGCTACAACGAACGGATAGAAAAAGGACATCACCGTCTCGAAAAAAGACAAGTTTGGAGCGTCTCAGTTTCTCAACTACCACCGTTGCATAAACAATCGGATTGGGTGGGTCTAAAGACCCTCGTAATGGTAGTACGAATTCGGCGTTTATGGAATAAAACTACTCAGGAAGTCCAGTTTTATTTGACTAGCTTGGAAAGTGACGCTTGTAAGCTTGGACAGGCAATCCGTCTCCATTGGGGCATTGAGAATGGTCTGCATTGGACTTTAGATGTCACTTTCAAAGAAGATGCTTGTCGTGTCCGAACGGGACATGCACCACATAATCTGGCATTACTACGACGGATAGCTCTTAATGCTTTAAACCGAGAGCAATCTTTTCGGCGTAGCAATCGGCAAAAATCTAATCGAGCCGCAATGGATAATAACTATATGCTGACTATTCTTGCTGCTTGTTTATCCCACCCAACATGATGATGCCTCTAAATTCCCTTGTCAATAGCGTTTGAGATGCGCTTACCCTG
>NZ_JAUBPR010000288.1:0-1414 GCF_036700845.1 Microcoleus sp. S13_C5 | reverse complement strand
CCAGTTTTTAAAAAAGCACTCAGTTTTCAGGTGAGTGTCTGAAGCAAAAAAGCTAGACCGCCACCGCTCAAATTTTCCGATCGCCTCAAAAACACCCATTTTGGGGGTAACGATAGAATGCGGGTTTCAGGTAATCGTTATTGACTCCATTCTCAATTGTGAGGCGGTGCAACCGATTTTTAGATTTAGCCTGCTACAACGGCTAAGATATATACGGTGTAATGTTTTTAGTGTTTTTTAAGTGGTGTCGGGCGAAAAAATTAGCACCGCCGACTTTTCCTTGATTTATAAGGGTTTCAGACATCGAGTTTTCCTTAAGGGGGGTATAGGGGTGTTTTTTGTAATCAAACCCGAAATACTCCCACGCTGTACGGCAGTGCCACCGCTCCGACCGCACCACATCCGCAAGCATCCAACCGACCGCGTTTAACTACGCCGCTAGAACCTGCCACCTGTTGTACTGCCTGCCGTGCTTAGGGTGCGATTGTGGCACTGCCTGCCGTGCCAGATGTGCAATCACCCCAAACACACCCGCACCGCACTAGATGGTGCGGTTTTGGCACTGCCTGCCGTGCCTGCCGTGCCTTGCCTGCCTGCCTGCGGGTGTGGGTTCATCCGATCGCCCTAAAAGCCCTACCCCGCATTAAACGAGCAATAACCAGCCTAACCCGGTGCTGTGCTGTATCTGGCGTGGGAGAGGTTAAACACGGCTAGAACGCGCAAATAGACGGCGCTGGTGAGACGTTAGCTTGTGGAGGCTGTAGTGAGATTGTGGCGGTTCATCCGATCGCCCTTGGGGATGGTGGCGGCATCGGGGCGGGTTGCCTGTGGATGCGGTGGGGGCGGGGCGGGTGCGGTGCTGGCACTGTCGGGGCGGGTGTGGGGCGGTGGGGCGGGTTTGGATTGTGGGTTTGGATTGTGGATGGTGGCGGGTGCGGGGCGGGGCGGGTGTGGTGGCGGTGGTAGCGGGGCGGGCGGTTCATCCGATCGCCCTTGCGGATGGTTACTATCAGAAACCCCTCACAATTCCTGATAGTAACCCCTAATTTATAGGGTTTAAAAATGTTAACTTATACCCTACAAATCCGAGGTTGCTGTTAGTAAATAGATGATAATTATGGTTGATAATTACCCATAACAAACACTCCCGATGGTGAGGATATCAATCATAAATTACCCATGATAGACACTCCCGATACTGAGGATTATCCCTTATAAATTACCCATCATAAATAGTTATAACCTATACTTATTACCCATGATATTATAAATATTACCAATAACATATTATCCATAATATAAGGGCTAATTATGATAGATATTTGGTACTAAAAATTTTAGTACCAAATATCTATCATAATTAGCCCTTATATTATGGATACTCTGTGATTGGTAGTATTTATAATATCATGGG
>NZ_JAUBPR010000167.1:0-11493 GCF_036700845.1 Microcoleus sp. S13_C5 | reverse complement strand
TCAACGGAAAAACTTTGGGGTTCCCACTTTTCACAACTGATAAAAAAATTCCACCCACATCTGCGGAATGTGGGATACAAAATGTTTGAATATCCGAACAAATCACCGGATGAATGATCGATCTACGATTCAATTGTTGTTGAGTTTCCAGCTTCATAACGCTCTCACCAAAATCACATTGCAGTTGCTTTGGCGAGAAATGATCGCTGGAATATTTCCTTGTTTTACCTGTTGCAACAATCCTTCTCGACTCGCACCCAAAACAATCACATCGCTGCGATCCTGTTTGGCATAACTCAACACTGCCGCAGGCACAGAATCAGCACACACAGAAGTGGTCAAGACAGGGGTGTTCACTTGGAGATTGATAAACTCAGCGGCGGCTTTCAAGACTTCCTCAGTTGGTTCTAAACCAGCATTACCAGCTTGGCGCTGCTCAGAAGCATCGTATACATGAAATAATCTGACTTGTGCGGTTTTATTCAGAGAAATCAATGCAGGCAGCAACCGAACTGCTTGCTCGGCATTGGGTCCGCCTGCCATTGGCACCAACCACCGCTCAAATGTTGCTGGATCGCTTAACTTCACCAACACCACTTCACAAGCAGCCTGTCGAATCATAGTATCGACAACTCGACTAAATACCCGCCCCGGTGTTGTAGTGCTGCCTTTCCACCCCATTAAGACAAGATCGATATGTCGCTCTTCGATCGTCTCGAGAATGGCACCAGACAAATCATGCGCCACTAGAATTTGGGTATGGATCGGAATTTGCCAAGCTTGAGCTAGACGGGTTGCCTGCTTTAGTAACTTTTGACCCTCAGCCGTTTTTACTGGAGTTTCTGCAAGCCCGTGATGTCTTTGCACAACAATCACCTGCACGCATTCAATTTCATAGTTGCGATCGCGGGCAATTGCCACTGCCATTTCTAACAGCGTCAGGGATGTTTTTGGATTGCTCAACGGCACGAGGATGCGCCCTTGTCCCGTTTCTGGCGATCGGGTTTGGTAAATTATCCGAGCTCGTTCTACCTTGGGTTGAGCGAGACTTTCGCTGTTGAGATAAGCTGCTTCAACACGAATGATATCGGTGCGGGTAATAATACCAACCAATCGTCGTCCTTCCACCACAGGTAAACTGTTGAGATTGTGTCGATCAAGTAAATGCAGCACGTAGGCAAGCGTATCTTCTGGGTGAATGCGAACGGGATCTGGTGTCATCAGATCGCTGACGAGATTCTCGCTATTCAATCCTCGTGCAGAAAAATTGGCAATATCCTTTTGAGTTAAAATGCCGACCAGCTTGCCGTTTTCCACCACCGGAAAAGTGCGGTGGGAAGACTTAGAAAACGCCTGCAAGGCTTCTTCGATCCGAATTCGACTAGAAAGCGTTTCTACTTTAGGCTGCATCACATCCAGTGCAGTTAGATCTGTCCACGGATCTCGAGCGGTGGTGTCTTGCTTCAGGTGAATGCCCTTAAACGCGAGCAAGCGATCGTAGAGCGAACCCTCATCGAGCAATTCTGCAATCAAGTAAGAAGTCACAGATACGATCATCAGCGGCAAGACTAAATTAAAGTCAGTCGTCATCTCAAACACCAGGATCACCGCAGTAATCGGAGTGCGGGCAACAGCACAGAAAAATGCCGCCATCCCAACCCGTGCATAAGTGGTTGCCAGACTTAAACCCAAAACTTGGTGTTCTCCGACTCCTACGAGGTATCCTAACGCCGCACCGAGTACCATGCTGGGAATCAGCAACCCGCCCGGTGCGCCAGAACCGTAGGTGACGAGAATCAGAAAAAACTGGATGCAAAAGACGATCGCCACAAGTTGCCAGTCTACATTTCCGGTTAAGAGGAGTTCTTTTAGTCCGGCATTGTCTCGAAATATATCTGGTAAGGCGGCGAGTGCAATTCCCGCGATCAGTCCAGCAAATCCGATTCGCTTGGATAAGCTGACATTGAGAAAGCGACGGTACAACGTCAAGCTACTCAGAATCGATCGATTGAACAGCACGCCCAGTACCCCTGCTAGGATTCCCAGAAGCAAGTAAAAGGGAATCTCAGGAGCAGAAAAGCTAGTATTAGATACCACCAGATGCAGATCTAAATCGAGATTGTGCGAACCGCTGATCCGAGCGACCACAGACCCGATGAACGAAGCCAGGATTGCCGTTCCCAAGGTGATGCCAGACACGTCTTGTAACAGTTCTTCGACCACAAATAAAACACCTGCGATCGGCGCATCAAACGCGGCGGCAAGTCCTGCTCCGGCGCCTGCTGCGAGGATTTGACGGCGGTGATCCGGTGAAGTTGGGAACCACCGACTCAGTTGACTCGCTAACGCTGCCCCAATCTGTACCGTCGGTCCTTCTCGTCCGAGGGGCATTCCGGCAGCGAGTACGAGGGTGGCGCTGACCAACTTTACTAGCGCAATTCGCAAATTCAAAGGCATCGGAACGTTAGCGAGTACCGCCTTCACTTCGCTCATGCCACTCCCGCTGGCTGCTGGAGCCACGCGCTCGACAATCAATCCAGACAAGAATCCGCCTAGCGCTCCGATCGAGGGCAGCGCTACATAAGCCGGGATTAAATGCGTTGCCTGCTGCCGCCAGCCGCCGAGCCAACCAACTCCTTGTGCTAACAAGAGCGCAGCCAGTCCCGACACTAGCCCAATCAGGCAGGCTTCAAAAATCGCCAATCGCTTGGGACGCAACAGCAGATGCGAAAAGCGGCTCCAGATAAGTTTTCCGATGCGTATCATTTTGCCTTTGGGGAAAGTGCAGGCGTTGACGAGAGCCGGTTAAAGCAGCGGTTTGGGGGACTCTGGATTGAGACCCGCAGGCTGTTGGGTCGGCGCTCGCCAAAGCTGATGTGGGTGATGACTAAACCAGTAGTCTATCGCAATGCCACCAGCGAACAGCAGCAGCAATAAATATAATTCTCTTCGCCCAAAAATTTGGTTTGAGTGATCGGCGGGAGGAAAATTTCTCTCTTTGTCATCAAATTGGTCTTTCATATTTCTGTCCACAAATTTATAAAAATGCTTTATTCTGACTAACGCGACTCTGAGCTTGATTCTTAAGGAGCGTAGCGTCTACAAGTTTCTAATATCATGTCCGGTCTATGAACCGCAATTAAAAGCCGGGCGGTTTTTTGAGATTGGAGATTGTTGGCAGATATTTTTGGTGAGGGAGCCGCTACGATATTAAGGATAATCGATCGGACACGATATGACCTCAGTTTAACAATATTGATCCCATGTTTTTCTGGGTGTACTTAACCAACCTGGAATATACTGTATAACCTTTGCCGTGCAAGGCATTTATCGGGCAATAAAACAAAAAAATGCTTTTTACAAAAATGAGATGCTCCCTTGTAACTGAATTTCTAAAGGTCGATCAAAGCGAATTTCTAAGCCGGGTAAATCGTGTTTTACTAACAACTTTTCGCCTGTTTCCGCAGTGGTGTTCGGCCAGAGTACCCAACGACTGCCTTGGGAAAGAGTGCTTAAACTTGCCGAGTTTTGAGTCAACCAAATTATCGGCAGTTTCGGCAAATTCTCAACCGCATCTTCCCCAGCATTAACCGCCGCTAAAGTTTCCAAAACTACCCGGTTGCCCGAAACAAGTCCAGTCCCTGCAGTCCAAAGTTTGACGTTTAACAGGCGCTTGCTAGCATAGAAGTAAAGAGACGCAGCTACAGTCACGGCTCGTTCAAATTCTTCTGGTTGCCACGCCGCAGC
Source organism: Microcoleus sp. S13_C5 (assembly GCF_036700845.1). NCBI lineage: Bacteria > Bacillati > Cyanobacteriota > Cyanophyceae > Oscillatoriales > Microcoleaceae > Microcoleus > Microcoleus sp. S13_C5. The sequence continues at coordinate 7,746 of NZ_JAUBPR010000167.1, read as the reverse complement.
GCTGTCGAGAGCAATAATAATTTCTTGACCGCCGGCTGCAACTTCTAACTCTCTCACCCGCAGTTCTCCGTAGCGGGCGCTGGTGCGCCAGTGAATTAGGCGGGTGGGGTCTCCGTGGCGGTAAGGTCTCAGGTTGCGGGTGAGGCCTTCGGTAGCAGCTTGCGATCGACTACGATTGTAAAATTGCGGGCTGTCTTCTTGACCGATGCGATCGATCAAAGGGCAAGTGCTCAACAGCAAAACTTGTGGATACACAACCGCCACCGCTTTGACTGGGCGGCTGCGTCTGCACCAAAACAACCCTAAAGGTGCCGCCGTCCTCAAGTTTACCTCTTGCCACCGATAGACCCCCCGCTGCCGGACTTCTAAATAGTATGTCTCCCTGTATATACTGTTAGGCTCTATGACTTCGATCGGGCGGACGACGGGTTCTCCCAATACAAACGGCAAGATGTCTATCACTTGCAACAAAGTCTTAGGTTGGCGGGCGCGATTTTCGATTTCTAGTTCGACGGTGATTTGATCGCCCGCACTCACCGGTTCGATCGTCCGGCGACGGACTTCCAAGGAACTGAGCGATTTTCCCGGCAAAACCGCCGCTACTCCCAACAGCGCCAAACCCCCACCGCTGAGAACGTACAGCCACCCAGACATTGTATTAGTCGCCGACCCAAAAAAGAAAACCGTCATCCCCGACAGCAGCCAACCTGCGTAGGCAGGGGTAACAGCACGATTTTCGAGCCAGTCAGCGATTTTGTGACCGATGTTCATAGGAGTTGAAATTGTTAATTACTCGATCGCCCCATCCAGCCTAATTGTAAAATATTCTCAGCATTTAACACCGAATTAGCTGCGAGCGATAAAATTAGAAATCGGGCATTTTTTCGCAATAAATCTACATTGACCCTGGCCAAAAACGGATACAAGCCCCCGACACTCAGTCAGGGTCGATCCCCAAATTTTAGACTCTAGTTCCTGCTCCCAGATTAATCTGTGGAGTAAATCTAAAATCTAAAATCTAAAATCTAAAATAGACTGACTGGAGACAAAAAAATGAACCCATTAAACAATCCTACACCCCTTCGACCAGAGGCTCAAGCCCGCCGTACACCGCCGCCGCCTCCGCCCTTGGCTGCAACACCCGCGCCTCCTCCACCCGCGCCCAGTGCGCCCCCCCCTGCCCAGCAGCAGCGGCCTGTCGAGACACCCGTCAGTACGATCGAACAAATGGTCAGAGATGCCCATAGCGCCTCGGCTTCCGACATTCACATTCGAGTCGGCCAAGTACCTCGATTTCGGATTCGGGGTGTGATGCAAGTAGCAACTAACCACCCCAAAGTAACGCCAGAAATTTTTGAACAGTACCTAGCCGAAATTCTCACCCCCGAACAGCGAAAACAGTTTGCAACTACCAAAGAATTAGATTCAGCAATTTTTTACCCTGGCTTCGTGCGGTGTCGGCTAAACTGTTTTGAGTCCCTCAGCGGCGGCGCCATAGTATTGCGGTTGATTAGTTTGGAAATACCTACTATCGATTCCTTGAGGTTGCCAGAAGTTTTCAAAAGTATCATTTTGCGTTCGCAGGGATTAATATTGGTTACGGGGCCTACCGGTTCGGGGAAATCGACAACCGTAGCTGCGATGATCGACCACCTCAATCAGATGGAGCAAAAGCACGTAGTTACAATTGAAGACCCGATCGAATTCATTCATCCTTCTAAAAAATGCTTGGTCAGCCAGCGGGAAGTCGGCTTGCATACCCACGAGTTTCAGCAGGCTTTGCGCGCAGTTTTGCGGGAAGATCCCGATGTAATTCTGATCGGGGAAATGCGCGATCGCGTTACCATCAATACAGCGTTGCAAGCAGCTCAAACTGGTCACTTAGTATTGGGAACTCTCCACACTCGCAGCGCCATTAACGCTATTAATCGGTTATTGAACCTCTACCCGCCCGAGGAACAACAGGCGATGCGGATTCAAATTTGCGATTCTTTAGTAGCGGTAATTGCCCAACTTTTGCTGCCAACAGTTGACAACCGTCGGGTAGCAGTTCACGATATTTTGGTGAATACACCTGCCATGCACGATTATTTGATGAAAGGTGCTGATGATGAAGCTTTCCGATTAATGGAACATGATACTTACGAAGGAATGCAGATTATCAACCAGGGTCTTTACAAACTGGTGCTTGAAGGCAGAGTGACGATCGAAGAAGCGGCCAAAACTTCTCCCGAACCCAGCGATTTAGACCGTCGCTTGCGAACAGGAGGCTACGATGTTGGGGATGCTCGTGGCTTTGAAGGCAGCAAAAAAGAACGCATTGTTCGCGCCTAGTAGCAGCACACATACAGGGGTAGGCACTGCAGGACTACCCCACCCATCAAGTAACAAAATTTTCAGCAGAGGGAAATATTTGATTCGAGCTTTTGTGCGTATCTTTACTTAAGATTAAACTTTATTTAGTAACAAAAAGTACATTTTACTTTTTAAGTAAAAGGCTATAATCAATGTCGAGTGTATTGTTAAGTTTTTTTAAACGTAGACCCTACTTTACATAAACTTTAAAATTGCGTGAAAACTCGCAGGTGATTGCAAAGAAATAGTAAAGATATGTTCGGAGTCTTGCCAACACTCAGCAATTTAAGTATATAGTGGTATTGACAAATTTTGGACAGAGCACATTCCGACTTTGCCGATATTTGCCGATGGCAGAAGTAAGCAGGTTAAAAAAGCGCTTAATAAAACTACAACCATAGCAGATCGCGTGTCTTTCCGATTAAGTAGCTTTCAGTCTAAAAAATCCTAAAACCAAGGAGACTTTTAAAGATTCTGTCCCTCGAAAATTTGTTTAACAAGTCGCTTATCAGTAACGGTATTTCTAGAATTTAAAGGAGCAAAAAAAGTGAAGAGTGCATTTAACCAAAGAGAAGTGTTTGAAGGTGCCAGCAAAGCAGAAATAATTGAGCGCATCCAGCAGCTAGTTCCCCCGGGTTCCCCGGAACCGCAAGATCCTGAAATCCTCGCGGCCTTACAAACTCTCACCGCACAGCTAATCGCAGCCTATCAAGCCGACGGACAATTAGAAAGCGAACCTTTTAGCGATGTGCGCGGTCGCACTATTCACCTATACGCATCCGCAGTCAGTCGCAAAATCAAAGGAAAAACCATCCTCATCACCGGCGGAGAAGGATGTGTCGGCAGTTTCTTAATTGAAAAACTCCTCGAACTAGGCGCAACTAACATCATTTCCGCAGACAACGCCCGATGTCAAAACCCCGAAGAAAATCTGCCGCTTTTTACCAAAGAAGGTGCTGTAACTTTCTATGCCGTTGACATTCGCAACCTCGACGCGCTCAAACACATATTTGAGGTAGAAAAACCAGCAATTGTTTTTCACCTAGCCGCCCAACGCCAACCCGGACTAGCTGAAATCAAAATCCGAGAAACAGTTACAACCAGCCTGTTAGGATGTAAACACGTCATCCAACTCTGCGAAGAATACGGCGTAGAACACTGCGTATTCTCTTCGACAGGCAAAACATCTCGATATTTTACAACCGAAGTTTACGCCGCCTCCAAAAAGTTTGCCGAATGGCAATTTGCCAAAGCAGCTCAAGAAGGAGATGTCACTTACGGGATGGTTCGCTTTACTCATATGTTGGAAAATAGCTTGTTCTGCGAGCAAATGTCCAAAAAAGTAGAGCAAGGTAAAACTGTCAACGTTCACGCTCCCCACCGCTACGTAACTGCTCAAAATCTTTTTGAAGCCGTACATTTATTGCTGAATTCTCTGGTTGTGTCCGTTCCCGGAAAACTGAAATTTGTCGCCGTGAGTAATCTCGGTTGGCCGACAGAAACTTTGGAAGTAGCTCTTTATAAAATTCTTGAATCAGGCAAAAATCTGCCGATTTATTTTCAAGGACTTTTGCCGGGATACGAAGAACCTTTTTTCCTTGGACAATTTGACTGGAAAAAGCCTACAGACATTCACCTCCTAATTAATGTTTTGGAAGATCCTTTTAGAAGTGTTAACGATGCTGGCGACATGGTGAGTGTAGAATTAGCTCCTTTTTCTTTGCGCGTCTTAGATAAACAAGTGTCGAAGCTCGAAAGCCTAATCATCGATTCAGATTTCCCCGAAGTGCAAATCAAGCACGCTCTGGTCGCAGCGGAAAAAGAAGTGATTGCTTCCTCTTTTGCGTGGAGTGCCCCTGAAGAGTTGTTAAAGATTTTGCAGTGGGGAATCAATCCGAAGAAATTGCAAGGTTACGGAACGGAAATCGCTGACTATAGCGAGATTATCGAACTCCTCCTGCAAGGAATCTGCGGGCGACTTAACCAAGAAGTCTTGCACAGTGCTGGAGTTACGACAGATGAGTTTGATGACTTAGTTGAGAGTCTTTCTACCCTGGATTTGATTCAAGCAGAAGTGGGATATTTGCGATCGGTGTCGAGATATCTCAGAGAATTTGCACCCCCCGCACAGTTCACCACAAAAAAATCTGAATCTGTTGCTATCCGCGATGCAGCGTAGCTTGAACATAGTTTTGAGTTTGGAGATTGCTTCCTGACTGGCAACCCACAGGGGGTGAATGAGCTAAACATCGACCAAGTTGTTAGTTGATTACAAATAGAGCACCCAGAAACCAGTTTTCTCCAAGAAACCTGGTTTCTAAGCGTGTTTAAGGTTTAGTTAAATTGATATACTTACCATTTTTAGAATCGACATGATATGATATTATTTGCGATCGCATAAGAGCAATCAAATTAATTTGTAGCGAGGACACCAGTGCTAGTAGTTTTATGAGGACTTAAGCCATCATTACCAACGTTATAAGGGTGATTTTTCGCACGCATGATATGATGATACTTTAGATAGCGTTGTGCAATGAGTTAACAAAGATGCGGTTAGATTAAATGAACTCAATGAACGCAACAAATAAAATTAAATTAAGGTACTAGAATTGTGGAAATTAATCAGCTACTGTTTTTATTGATTGATGTTGTGCTATTGGCGATCGCCCTGATCCTTCTCATTCCCGTTGCAGTTCTATTTCTAGAATGCAGTGCAGCTTTCTTGTCCGGCCTGGGCGAGACAGCGGAAACTAAAGCCCCCCGCCCCAAAGTAGCAGTTTTAATTCCCGCTTACAACGAAGCAGCAGGAATTGCCGCCACCATCTCCACCATATTGCCGCAGCTAACACCTCAAGACCGCTTGTTAGTGATTGCTGACAACTGTACGGACGCCACGGCAGAAATCGCCCGTAACTGCGGTGCAAATGCGATCGAGCGTCAAGACGCACAGCGCAAGGGCAAAGGATACGCCCTGGATTTCGGCTTGCAGTCGATCGAATCCGACCCCCCAGAAGTAGTAATCATGGTTGACGCAGACTGCATTTGTCAGCCAGACTCTATAGAAAAATTAGCCCGTGTTGCAGTTGCCGAACAAAGACCAGTGCAAGCGACTTATTTAATGGAACAGCCGCCCAATCCTACTCCGAAAGATTCAATTTCTGCTTTAGCCTTTCTCGTGAAAAACTTAGTCCGTCCCAGCGGATTAAAACAGTTAGGATTTCCATCATTGCTAACAGGAACTGGCATGGCTTTTCCCTGGTCGATAATTCGATCGGTTACTCTAGCCAGCAGCAATATTGTTGAAGATATGCAGATGAGTTTGGATTTGGCGATCGCCGGACACCCAACAGTATTCTGCCCCGAAGCAAACGTCACCGGCTGTTTGCCGCAGCAGCAGCAAGCAGCTAAAAGTCAAAGAACCAGATGGGAACATGGTCACATACAGACATTGTTAACTCAAACTCCCCGCCTGACAGCAGCTTCAGTCGAGCAAAAACGTTTTGACTTATTGGCGATTGCCCTCGACTTATCCGTCCCTCCCCTATCGCTTTTAGTCGCTATCTGGCTAGCTGCTTTTGCCGCCTCTTTACTAGCAACAATTTTGGGAACATCCCCAATTCCCGCCGTCTTGTTAGCAGTACAAGGATTGCTGATTTTAGTTTCCATTGTCGGCGCTTGGGCAAAATTCGGGCGTGCCGATATTTCCGGCGCAACTCTTTTATCCGTACCTTTTTACATCCTGTGGAAAATCCCTTTGTATTTGGGTTTTATCCTGAAGCGGCAAACTAAATGGGTGCGGACAGAACGCGATGTTTAGTATTCGGTAGAATTAGGTAGGGTGCGTCAGACAGATACTTGACTCAAGTCAAAAATCTCGTTTCTGACGCACCTTAAGAAGGGGTTGGTATAGGTGAGCGACCTGCGGTATTTTTAGGTTAAACACTGTATTATAAGCTGTTTAGCATTTAAACTGCGTATTTCAGAGCCTGAAACCCTTTACTGGCCTAGATAGCCTCTGAGATTTAAATGGTGAACAGCTTACTACATCTGCAAGACAATTATACGTTAGGCAAAAACAAAATAAGACAAAGATCATGAACGAGCAAACGCTGCAATACTTCTTAGAAGATTACCCAAGAACATTGTTTCCCCTGGCTACTACTCATATTCTTATTCAGAATCATGCGGAGGCAATTCTTACATATATCTATGAAAAAGTACTAAATAAATCAGAGCCAGATCACTCATTTTTGTCTCAGCTTCCCTGTTATGCATCTAAAACCGGTTTTCACCTTCGACGAACAGTCAAATTAGATCCGGTTTCAGAATTATTTATCTACGATATTGTTTATAGAAACAGAAAAAGTTTTCGCTCAGATTTTAGTGAAAACAGAAAAAGTTTTGGTTATAGATTTGAAGGCGGGCAACCCATTGCTCAAACCCATAGTTATGCAGAATTTAAATCATTTATCGCACAGGGTAAAAAATCTTATCGGTTTAGCGCGAAGTTTGACATAAGTTCGTATTTTAACTCAATTTATCATCACGATCTTATAGATTGGTTTAGTGGAGGAGGTCGAAGTTTAAAGGACACAGAAGACTTTGGGCAGTTTCTACGAGAAATAAATGCTGGCCGATCTGTCGATTGTTTGCCCCAAGGATTGCATCCATGTAAGGTTATAGGTGCAGAGTTTTTAAAGTTTGTGGATAATTCGGTTTTTCTAAAAAGTCAGCTTATGCTTCGCTTTATGGATGATTATTATCTTTTTGATAATGATGAGAGTGTAATTAATTCAGATTTTGTTGTAATTCAGAAAATGTTAGGAGAAAAAGGTCTTTTTTTGAATTCTGCAAAAACAATAATAGGTCAAGTGGAAGAAATTAATATTGGGAAAAGAGTTGATACTATTAAAGCAGGTTTATTGCAAGTTAGACGACATATTATTGAAGTTTCTGGTATCGAGTTTGAGCATGATGAAGAGGAAGAATGTGAGGAGCTGAGTGATGAGCAAATCGAATATTTGCTAGACATTTTAAAAGAGCCGGATATTCACGAAGAAGATGCTGAACTGGTTTTAATTCTACTGCGAGATCATGGAAGTGATGTTTTACAGAGAATGAAAATTTTTCTAGAACGTTTCCCAAGCCTTAGCAAAACTGTTTATACTTACTGCCGATATTTAAATGACAAAACCGAGCTATCTAACCTGGTAAAATAATTCCTTAAAACATCTAGGAATATAACAGAAAATCAATTATTTTGGCTTGCAAAAATGACAGAAGATTATCTTATGCAGTCTCATAATTATGGTGATATAACCCACATTCCGCAGATATTCAAGCAGAAGGAAAGGAAGATAGATTCGGAAACACAAAACTCCCAAACGATTG
>NZ_JAUBPR010000166.1:0-11533 GCF_036700845.1 Microcoleus sp. S13_C5 | reverse complement strand
AAATCTATCTTTAGTTGAGTTTGAATATATCGATCGCTCCTGTTCTTAGTTTGCGATCGATTATTCAGCAAACCCTACTTAAACGGCTTAATTGGTAAATCACGAAAAGCTGCTTTAGTATTTTTACTCATCGCAAAAGTGACACGCTCCCATTGGTGAACGACTGCAACAGATTATTTACGATGTCTGTAATGAAAACCGATGCTGCATCATCGCGATGAAGATTATGCCGGATCACGTTCATCTGTTTATCAATGCTAAGCCAATAGATGACCGGGCTACAATTATCAGGAAGATTAAAGGAAGAGCGTCAATCGATTGCGCGATTTTAGATTTTAGATTTTAGATTTTAGATTGACCCCACGGATAAATTCGGGGGGCAAGTTTCATCTGATACAGGTTTTTTATTTCTGGACGGATGAATCCGGGGGCTTGTATCCTGGATGCTTTCGGTCACATCATTTGAGAAAGGAGTTTCCTGAACTCCTTAAATTGCCTACTTTATGGACGCCCACCTATTTTGTTTCGACTGCTGGGAATATTGGCACGGAAACTGTTAAACCGTACATTGAGGCACAAAGAGATTAGGCAGGATTTATCCTGCAACGCCCTTTCATACCTGGACTAAAGTCACAGGGTTTTCAGGGTATGTTTTATAAAATGTAATACTTACTGGTATTTTACAGAAAAATCATGCACAGACGAGTTTTCCAGATTGCGATTTTACTTTCCCTCCAAGTCGTCCTAGTTCTAGGTGGGTGGGCGCAGCCTGCCGCGGCCCTAACTCCTGAACAGCAGCTATTGAGCGAAGCGTGGCGAATTGTCAATCGCTCTTATGTGGATGACAAATTCAACAATCACAATTGGTGGTCGATTCGCGAAAAAGCTGTCAAGCAACCGCTCAACGACAGACAGCAGACTTACACGGCTATTCAGGGGATGCTGGCGAATCTCGACGACCCGTTCACTCGACTGCTGAAACCCGAACAGTACCGCAGCTTGCAGGTTAACACTTCGGGAGAATTGACGGGAGTGGGGCTGCAAATTGCGATCGACCCCCAGACAAATACCCTGACAGTGGTGGCTCCTTTGGCCGGCTCACCGGCGGATAAAGCTGGCATCCAACCCCTCGATCGCATTCTAAAAATTGACGGCACTCCTACCTCAGAATTGAGCCTAGACGAAGCAGCAACTCGAATGCGCGGCCGCATCGGCACTCCCGTTACCTTGACCTTGGGGCGCGAGGGAAGGGACGCTGCTGAGGAAATTGAGCTAGTGCGCGATCGCATTGCTCTGAATCCGGTTTACGCCGAATTGCAGTCGGGGTCGGAGAATTTACCGGTGGGCTACATTCGCTTGAGTCAATTCAGCGCTAACGCCACTGAGGAAGTCGGCCGCGCGATCGACCGCTTGGAAAAACAAGGAGCCGCTGCCTACATTCTCGACCTGCGAAACAACCCGGGGGGACTGTTGCAAGCAGGGATTGAAATTGCCCGCCTGTGGCTCGATTCCGGGACGATCGTCTACACGGTGAACAGACAAGGCATCCTCGGCAGTTTTGAAGCCTCTGGAAAAGCCCTAACTAACGATCCACTGATTGTTTTGGTGAACAAGGGAACTGCCAGTGCTAGCGAAATTTTGGCGGGTGCGCTGCAAGATAACGGCAGAGCTCAACTGGTAGGAGAAAAGACTTTTGGCAAAGGACTGATTCAGTCGCTGTTTGATTTGTCTGACGGTTCCGGGTTGGCTGTGACTGTTGCTAAGTACGAGACACCTAACCATAAAGATATTAACAAGCTGGGGATTGCGCCCGATCGCGTAGTGCCTTTGGAACCTATAGCGCGCGATCAGATTGGCACCGAAGCAGACTTGCAATATCAAGCTGCACTGCAACTACTGAAAGAAACAACCGTGCTGGCAAAGTCAGTATAAGCCGGAGTTTGAAGTTTTGAGCTTGCAGCAGGGCGTCAATAGACCGGTCTATGTCTGTCTCTGCGTTTCGTTCGCAAGGACAGACAACAATGATCCTAAAAACTCTTTAAGTCAAAAGTGATATTCACGTCCGACAGATTCATCTGTCATTCTTCGCTGTGCGAAGCAATGACATCCAAGAATGATGCACATCGGACGTGATATCAAAACCCAAAACAGGCGTTCTCTTAAGGTTCGGGGGTTGAGTCCTCGGCTTCGGGTACCTCGGTTTCTTGCAAAATCACCGGACGCTGCTGCGGGTCAACTTGGTTGCTTTGCTCTTGCATCACAGTTTTAGCAAGACTAGGGTCAAAGTAGCGGTTAAAGTCCGATCGCGACTGATTTACTCGCCCTTGGGTAAGATTGACTTCAGCTTGGATTTCGTGCAATTTTTCTTGCACCGCCCGGTAGTGAGGCCAAAGCTGAACCAAAGCAGAAGTGGCACAGACTGAAAGTACCATGTTGACTGCCAACTTGACCCCTGTTTCGGCCGCGAGGGTTTGGTGAGGGTAAGAACGCTGGCGGCTGCTGCTGCGACGAGGAGTAACCCGAGGGGAGTTTTTTACAGGACGCAGTGGGGTAACGGTGGGTTGAATCGCTTGCATAATTTTTTTTCAAATACCTGAGACTGACGTTTTAGAGTTCAAAAGAGCAAATTCTGAGCTTAACGCACACTCGCCGCTGTTTGTCAGGGTGCTGACAGCCAAAATTGTGAGACAAAGGTGATGCGTGAAGACGGAATTTCTCCATAAAAATGCCTGCCCTTGCAGTCTCGTCTTGCTGAACACAAACAATCTACTGCACTGGGGCAGCAATTGTCTGTATCTGTAATGCGAGAGATTTAACTGGTCAGGCAGGCGTTTTGCGGTTCGCAACTGGTGTCTGGAAACTATTTGTACAGTTCAGTTGACAACCGGAAAGCCAAGATTCCGGGAATCAAAGCAATTACGAGCGCTACGTAGACTTGGGTATCTGTTAAAGACATATTCGCAAAACTCCTTTTCGCGGGGACGAGCTTTCACCAATTTGAGACAAATTGGCGCTTTTGGGAATCATTTGTTACAACTTGCAACACAAATGGTGCGTCCGGGGAGGAGTGACGCAGTGGCGCAGTGGCGCAGTGGCGCAGTTTTTGAGTGTCGGAGGGCGAGAATTTTGGTGTTGCATAATTGCGGGATGATTTTGATTGTTTTGTGGGATGGGCGCAGTATCCCGAAGGCGTGTATTTTCGCAGGCGGGACGCCTAACCCACAAGAAGCCGCCTCAAGTTGTGCAACGCCAGAATTTTTCCTTGTTTCCTGGGACTGCTTCCTTCGGACGTTGTTCGGACGATCGCCTCCCACAGAATTACCGCGTTAGGTTAAGATTTAAGTGAAGGTGACACTAATGTTAGACAGAGCGGGTAATTTGCGCTGCGCTCGACCCTTGCCAATTTTAGGTGCACAAAATAGTTAATGCTAGATCAATTTCTCGACGCTTCACCCAATTTTGGAGTTGACGGCTTTTTATTATTGTTGGTTTTGGTGGCTTTGGAGGCTGTACTTTCGGCTGACAACGCGATCGCCCTGGCGTCTATTTCTAAAGGTTTGGAAGATGCCAAGCAACAGCAAAAGGCTCTCAACGTTGGTTTGATAATTGCTTTTGTACTGCGGATAGCCCTAATTTTAACGGCTACTTGGGTGATCCAATACTGGCAGTTTGAACTGCTTGGTGCTCTCTACCTGCTGTGGCTTGTTTTCCAACATTTTACTTCAGATACAGACTCCGACGGAGAACATCATGGGCCCAGATTTGCCTCGGTGTGGCAAGCAATTCCCATGATTGCTTTTACGGATTTAGCATTTTCATTGGATAGCGTTACTACTGCGATCGCCGTTTCTGACAACACTTTTATCGTCGTAACAGGCGCTACTATTGGAATTATTGCCCTGCGATTCATGGCAGGATTGTTCATCCGCTGGCTGGATGAGTTCGTTCACCTAGAAAGTGCTGGTTACATCACAGTTGGGTTCGTGGGAATGCGGTTGTTGGTGAAAGTAATTAATCCGGATTTAGTTCCTCCGCAATGGCTGCTAGTTTCCAGTATCGTCTTGATGTTTGTCTGGGGATTTTCTAAGCGTACTCCCGAACCTGTCGAGATTGCAAAATCTCTAGAAATGGCTCTGAATCAGCCGGATTCAGAAGTTGCTGTGCGAGAATCGCAAGGACAGAAGTCCGAAAATTAACATACTTTCATTTGAATAAAAGTAGCTTAAATCTGTCAAACCAACAAGATTAAAGGCTGGTTAAAACCTGCAAAAGCCTTTCATCCCGGTGACTTGAGTCTGGGGATGAAAGGCTTTTCTTTTGTAATATTGTTTCCTTGACTACCCGATCAAACTTATAGGAGTACAATTGGGCCTATGGGAAGGCAGTTATCAAAATCAGACTCAGCAATGGTTGCGCTGGTGGGATAGCGAGGGGAATTTGTTGCTGACGGGAGTGGCGGCATATTGGCGATCGCGCAGAAGAGCAAACCCAACGGGATGCGATTCCCCTTTTGGAAAAAGCGATCGCGGCGATGGCAAAGAAAGATGAGGTTTCGCGGTTCAGGTTGCGGAAAGTTGAATGATGAAGGTTTTGGGGAGTCGGCAGATTGTTGAGACGGTTTTAATTTCAGTCTCGACTTACATTAATGCAACGAAGATATCCACCCTTATCAAAACTGTACTCAAATTTATAAAAGCTAGAATTAAGAGCCTTATATTTAACTCCTTCCTTTTGACCATTAACCCATTCAACGAAGTTATTCTCTACCCCTCGTCCGCCTGAAAAATAGAATGTGAATGCTATTTTTGCAATAAGCTTATCTCTACTAATTCGATCGGAAGCAAAAGTGTAGAAATTATTGTAAGTCGCACCAGCTCCACCAGCCGTCTCTAGGAGAAGTTCATAGCGTCCGGGCTTAAGCCAGATACCTTGAACTGTTGACTCACAATTTACTACTTGTCTCTCAACTGGCCTAGCTACTGCTCCAGTTACAGCATGAATAACCATGCAACTAGCGAGCGTAAAAATTTCTAATTTCTTCATTCTTCAACTTCTATCTATAATCATGATTTTCTACCATTGGCGTGGTTGGCGTTGGCAGCAAAGGAAAAGCAGAAAGACGCTTCGCCGTTCCGTGGCGGGAAAGTTGGGTTGCGTCAACGAACCTTATCTGTTTATTCAATGTCTTCTGCAAGTTGCCATTTAGAAATAAACTGTTGTCCTTCTTCCGTTAATTCGTACCACATCTTTTCTGTACCTCTTGCTGACACTGTAAATGGTCCTCTGTCAGGTTGAGGAAGTAGTAGTTTATCTCGAATCAAAAACATCAATAGAATATCTGTATTTTTATCCTGTGGAAGGTTAATGAATCGATCATCAGAATTTTCAACAAAATACAGTAAAATCCTACGCTCGTAATCACCATACCTGCTGTTTACGATAGAAAGATTATGCTTGTACATCTTGATTGATTTTCTGTCTATGTCACCGTCGTGCGCTTTTCTATGACAGTTAGGACACAGGGCTATAAGGTTATCAAATTCGTGGTTTTGGCAAGTTTCCCAAGGAACGATATGGTGTATATCCACAGGTGTTTGTTTGCATGTAGGAATAGCGCATCTGTGTCCCGATTCCATCTTCACTTCTCTTTCCAAAGCTGCTGGTATTGCGGGTCTCTTATTCATAATGCTTAGCCTAATTTATTCTATAATTTACCAGATATTTTATTTCATGTCAATATCAACTCAAAAAAAGAGGAGATTACGGCTGAAAACCTTATTATTTCGTATAGATTTGCAACTATGAGATGCGCCAGACTTCGATTCACCATCAGTTATTAGCGAACTGGAAAAAACGATGTCTGCGTAGGCTTTACCAATGGGCATTGGAAGGCCAAGAACCGGAGCGTCAGTTGTTTTTAGCTGTGAGCCAAGCGAGCTACATTAAATACTTTCAAAAACCAATTTTTTAGTTACCCGTCCAATGAAATAAAATCAATTTATTAGTTTACGAACCAAATCAAGAGGTGATTCTCCAATGGATAACTCACTAAGCTATGCAGACATCCTCGAAAAAACCCTGCAAGAAGCAACTCGCGCCCAACCCCGTTTACAGGCGATCCAGCTTTACCCCGTCTGTGATGTCGATTCTGGTCACTTTCTGGTTCTGGCTACAGGCTGGGATAAACAGCGCTGGATTGACACGATTCTGTTTCATGCTCGTTTAGTCGATAATCAAGTTGTAATTGAAGAAGATAACTTCGAGGAAGGTCTAAGCCAAGCGCTGATTGCAGCGGGTATAAAAGCAGAGGATATCGTGACTAGCCCCTTCCCTGACAACCGCGATAGACAGAAAACCTATCAGACAGTATAACGAAGAAGGAAGAGGGGGAAACTGGGAGATGGGAAGAAGGGGAGGATTTTTTCCCAATTAGCAATTAGCAATTAGGAATTAGCAATTAGCTATGGCTTAGGCTTACCGACAAAGAAAGCTAAGGGAGAATTCTCACCACAAGATAACCGAACTTTAGAACCAATGGGAAAAACATTTCCTGTGGTTGTGAGTGCATATAACATTTCGCCAGAAGGTGTTTTTAAACAATAACGATTTTCTCTGCCTAAGAATTGGCGATCGCAAATCACAACAGGCGAATCTTCATCTAAGTATAAACTCAAGTCTTCCTGCCGGATCATCAATTCTCCTTGAGTAGAAACATCACAGGGAACTTGTGAACCTGAATCTCGTTTAACAGCAAAACAACCTACTTCTGTTTCCCAAAAATCCTGCTTCAGCGATGCAGACACAAAATTAGCTTGCGTCACAAACTCAGCCACAAATCGAGATGCTGGTTCTTGATAAACTTCCTCTGGAGTGCCAAACTGTTCTAATTGGCCTTGACGCATCACCGCTACCCAATCAGAAATCGAAAGTGCTTCTTCGCGATCGTGGGTGACAAATACACCAGAGGTTCCCGTTGCTTTGAGAATCTCGCGGACTTCCTGACGCAATCTTAACCGTACTTGTACATCTAAATTACTCAACGGTTCATCTAGTAAAATAATCGCAGGTCTAGGGGCTAAAGCACGGGCCAAGGCTACTCGCTGTTGCTGACCCCCCGATAATTCATGGGGATAACGGTTTTCTAATCCTTCTAATCCCACCAACGCTAAAGCTTCTGCGACACCTTTCTGAATATTCTGCTTTGACTCTTTTCCTTGATGCGTCAAGCCAAAAGCTACATTTTTCGCTACTGTCAAATGGGGGAAGAGTGCATAGTCTTGAAACACCATACCAATGTCTCGCTGTTCCGGCGGCACTGACATATTAACACTCGCTACAGTTTTTCCTGCTAAAGCGATCGTCCCTGCTTGTAGCTGTTCAAAACCAGCAATTAACCGCAGCAATGTTGTTTTCCCACAACCCGATGGCCCCAACAACCCCAGTATATCTCCTTGATGTAATGTCAGGGTGACAGATGCCACCGCAGGTGATGCTGCTTGGGAATACTGTTTTGTTACACCATCCAAATGCAGAATTATAGGTGGAGCCATTATTGCTATAAATAATCAACAACTTACTATTCTACAATAAACCAGTTTAGTGAGATAAATTGTCATCAAGACTTGACAAATGTTTACACCTACTGATAAAGTAGCAAGCTAGACTTTTTACTAGCGATGAAAAATTCCCAACAATCACTACAGCAAACAGGAATCAGGACAATCCAATGGCGATCGACCTTACGCGGTCTATTCGCTAGTGGGTGGACTGTGGCAATTATCGCTTTAGCATTGCCGATCGCCATACCAGTTCTCAGTGTCTTATCCAGTATCTTTGTTGAAGCTAAAGATACATGGCAACATTTAACTGATACCGTGTTAATCCGTTATATTGTCAACTCTTTATGGTTAGCGATCGGTGTCGGCTGTGGTGTTGTCGCGATCGGCATAGGATGTGCCTGGCTAGTAACAATGTGTCGCTTTCGCGCCAGTCGCGTATTTGAATGGGCATTACTGTTACCCTTAGCGGCCCCAGCTTATGTGTTAGCTTATACTTATACAGACTTTTTAGAATTTTCCGGCCCAGTTCAAAGTGCTTTGCGTTATATTTTTGGCTGGAGTTATGGAGACTATTGGTTTCCTAACGTGCGATCGCTCCCGGGAGCAATCTTAATGCTAATCTTAGTTTTATATCCCTACGTCTACCTATTAACAAGAGTTGCATTTTTGGAGCAATCCACTTGTACGCTAGAAGCTAGTAGAATACTGGGCTGTAGTCCTTGGCGGAGTTTTATTACAGTTGCCTTACCAATGGCAAGACCCGCAATTGTTGCAGGTTTAGCACTGGCTTTGATGGAAACTCTCAACGATTATGGCACTGTTCAGTATTTTGGAGTTGATACATTCACCACAGGTATTTATCGGACTTGGTTTGGCATGGGAGAACGAATTGCAGCAAATCAATTAGCTGCCATGCTATTATTATTTGTTCTGGGTTTAATTTTAGTAGAACGCTGGTCGCGCAGTCGGACTAAATATTATCAAGCTAGCAGTCGCTATCGCCAACTGCAAACTTATCAGCTTAAAGGAATCCGGGAATTTTTAGCGGTAATGGCTTGTTTCCTGCCGCTATTTTTGGGTTTTTTATTGCCAGCAGGTCTTTTAGTCAAGTTGACCTTAGCAAATTGGCAAGTAACCTTAGATGAACGCTTTTGGATATTTGCCCGTCATAGTTTAATTTTGGCAACACTGACAGCAATTTTAGCCGTAGTTATTGCGTTGATTATGGCTTATGGCTTACGGTTATATCCTAATTTAGGAGTGCAGTTAGGAACTAGAGTTGCAGCAATGGGCTATGCTGTACCTGGTTCTGTCATTGCAGTGGGGATTATGGTTCCCATTGGAAATTTTGACAATCTATTTGATAGTTGGATGCGTGAAAACTTGGGAATTTCTACAGGCTTGTTGTTAAGTGGTACGATCGCAGCTTTGGTATTTGCTTATATAGTTCGCTTCCTCGCTGTTTCTTTAAATGCCGTGGAGTCCAGTTTGAGCAAAATTAAGCCTAATTTAGATGATGCGGCGAGAAGTTTGGGTTATAGTCCGATGCAAACTTTAGTTACAGTTCATACACCAATGATGACGGGAGGTTTATTAACTGCTATAATGTTAGTATTCGTTGATGTGATGAAAGAGTTACCTGCTACTATAATTATTAGACCTTTTAACTTTGATACCTTGGCTGTGCGAACTTATCAACTTGCCTCAGATGAGCGATTAGCTGAAGCTTCTGGCCCAGCATTGGCAATTGTTTTAGTGGGGATGTTACCAGTTATTTTATTAAGTTGGAAAATTGCGCGATCGCGCCAGTCTTCAACACTATAACCGCCAAATCTCTTCCCTGCTTGCAGAGCTGATTGATTCTTTTAAAGCTATAGTCCGACAGGGGTTTCAACCCCTGTATCATAGCGAAAGTCGTCTTCAGACGACTATACAGCCAGGATTTCAGTCGGTTGAAACCGACTTTTGCTATTAGACAGGGAAGTTATTCCCTGGCGGGTTTCAGGAGAATGTATCAACCCTTCTTCCCTCTTCCTTTTTCATTCATAAATCAAGATGATTAATAAAAAATTAGCAATGTTACTCCGCACTACGGGCAAAATCTCTTTCTTACTACTTACTATTTTTGTCACCTTTGGATGTCAAAAACAGGCGACAAGCCCCCTCGAAACATTACAAAAAACTAAGCAATGTCCCGGATGTGACCTGACTGATACCAAGTTAAGTGACATGGATTTAACAAGCGCTAATCTCAATGGTGCTAAGTTGGAAGGTGCTGTGCTAGAAAAGGTCAAACTTAATGAAGCCTTACTCGATAGCGTCAATCTCAAAGGTGCAAATTTAAAAGGTGCTTCTCTGGAAAAAGCAGGTTTATTTTCTGCTGATCTCACAAATGCTGATTTGAGTAATGCAAATCTCAAGGGGGCTTTTTTGCGAGGTGCAAAACTGAATAATGCCAATCTTAGTAATGCCGATTTAAGTGAAACTGACTTAAATAGTGCTGATTTGACTGGGGCAAACCTGAAAGGGGCAAACCTGAAAGGCGCTATAATGCCGGATGGTAAAATTAAAAATTAAAGTTGATTGGATTCGGCGGTTTCAACCGCCGAATCACAAAGAGTAGCTTGTTGTTCAAAAAGCCTCTATTTCCATCCGGCGCGATCGGCAATCTTTAAAGCGTCGGCGTTATTTTTCCCAAACACGTCAGGGTTGAGAGGGTCAGATTTGAATGTACCAAAACTGGCAACCACAGGATCGATCACCGCACCTGAAATCACAGGGTATTCGTAATTACCCCTAGCAAAAATTTGTTGCGCTTCGGGACTGGCTAAGTGCTCCAAGAATTTGATCGCGCCTGCTTTGTTACGGGAGGTTTTGACTACACCTCCACCACTAATATTGACGTGGGTACCGCGATCGCGCTGGTTCGGGAAAAATACACCTACTTTCGCCGCGATCGCTTTTTCTGCTGGATCTTTCGATTTCATTAAGCGAGCTACATAATAGGTATTAACAATGGCAATATCGCCTACCCCATCAGCAACAGCCTTGATTTGCGCCGTATCATTTCCCTCTGGAGGACGCGCAAAATTAGCCACCAATCCTCGCGCCCAAGCTTCTGTTTTTTGAGCTCCATGAACCGCTAACATAGCCCCAACCAGAGACTGATTATAGATATTAGTGGACGATCGCACTAAAACTTTGCCTTTCCACCGAGGTTCTGTCAGCGCCTCATAGGTTGACAATTGGGTCGGGTTCACCTTGCTTTTGTTATAAACAATCACCCGTGCCCGACGCGATAGACCAAACCAGAAACCTTGAGGATCTCGCAAACTTGCTGGAATTGCCGATGTCAGGACTGTTGAAGACACAGGTTGCAGAATACCTGCTTGTTTTGCCCGCCACAAACGCCCACCATCCACCGTGATGAAAACATCAGCAGGGCTATTTGCACCTTCACTTCTGATCCGTTCAATTAGTTGGTCAGCATCCGCTTCAACGAGGTTAACCTTAATCCCAGTTTTTTTGGTGAAGCTTTGGTACAACTCATTATCAGTATCGTAGTGACGTGCTGAATAAAGGTTGAGAGTGCCGGTTTGGGCTGCGACAGGGGCTTTTTTGCTTAGTTCGCCCACTGCCACGACAGCCATTGCTGTACCGCTGGCAAGAAAAATACGCCGAGAAATGCTCATTGTTCTATAATGATAGATTTTTTCATCTGGTAATTGACACGATGGTCTCTCTACAGCCATCTATAGTCATTGCTTTACTATATTAATGCAAGTAATTCTTATTTGATGATCGAGATCGTAACTATTTTAGGGCTGACGCACTGCTGGTCACAAGTCCGGTCTCGACTTCGCTCAACCGGCAATTTTTTTTACGCAAAGACTTTGTTATAGAACCCATTTGAGATCTTTTTAATGATCGAGTAAAATCAGCAAGATAGAGAGCAATTTAAGCAGGTCAGGGCT
>NZ_JAUBPR010000165.1:0-11618 GCF_036700845.1 Microcoleus sp. S13_C5 | reverse complement strand
AATCGTTTGGGAGTTTTGTGTTTCCGAATCTATCTTCCTTTCCTTCTGCTTGAATATCTGCGGAATGTGGGTTACAAATCGAGTAGAGATAGGATTTTATGATTTTTGAGATGTCATTGAAATATACAATTTAGAGGCACAACAGCTTACCCCTAGATTTTTACCACAACCTATTGAGTGGGATTGCTATAGCAAAAGGCGCTGATGAAGAAGGCAATAAAAGCTCATATTTCAGCACTTAAGAACCTCCCAAACATTGTCACGGTTGCTATAAATGTTCACAAACTCCTAAACTTAAAAAAGTTGGGTTTCCTAGCTCAACCCAACCTACTTTTAACGACCAATCGCTGCTAACTCTCAAATCTCCTCATCGTCTTGACCCTGTACACCCTGGAGAATCCGCGATAGCTCACTCTTCTCATTAATCGTAATCCGAGTCGGAGAACCGCTGATAATCCGTTCGTAACCACGGAACGAATCTTTAATTTGTGGGCCTCTTTCAGTAATTGTGTATTCCCGAATTCCTTTGTCGTGCCAGGAACCGCGCATCTTAAACACATTAATTGCCCGCGACATTTCTCCTCGAATCTCTACATACTGCAGCATAATAATTGTGTCAGTAATAGTAGAAATATGGGAGTCCGTAATCGAATTAGAACCCATAAACTGGTCGCTTGTATTCGTAAAAAAGCCGGTTATTTCTTCCTGCTTCGCAAAACCTGTCACTCCGATCACAAATTGCCTGAAAGCATTATTGCTGACACCCCTAGCTAAGGCCGACAGCGAGTCTATAGCAATTCGAGAAGGTTTGAACTCCGCAATTTCTGATTTAATAGTCTGCAAGTGGTCTTCCAAACCGGCAGATTCCGGGTAAGTGCACAGCAGCTTCAGCATTCCTTTCTGTTCCATTTCCTCAAAATCAATGCCCCAAGAATAAGCATTGCGGAACAACTGAGCCCGCGACTCTTCATAGGCAAAAAGCAGCGCCCGATTGCCGTTCATACAAGCATTCTGCAAGAACTTGCTCACCAACAGGGTTTTACCGGTTCCCGTTGCACCCGTAGCCAAAATAATCGAGTCTTTGAAGAAACCGCCACCGCACATTTCGTCGAGAGTTTTATCGCCCGAAGAAACCCGCACGTTTGAAGACTTTTGAGTTAATCGCATCGCCCCCAATGGGAAAATATTAATTCCGTCATTAGTCATAGTAAAAGGATATTCGCCCTTCATGTGAGTTGTACCGCGCAACTTCAAAATTTCCATTGTGCGGCGGCGCCGTTCCCCTTCCAAAACGTTGCGAACAATCACTACATTATCCGACACAAACTCTTCTACCCCAAACCGCGCCACCGGGCCGTATTCTTCCACCCGTTCCGTAGTCATAACTGTAGTTGCTCCTACTTGTTTGAGGCGGGCAACTAAGCGAAAAATTTCTCGGCGCACCACCGATGCAGCGTCGTACTGCTGAAATACGGCAGTCACTGAATCTATAGAAACCCGCTTGGCTTTGTATTTGCGAATGGCGTACTGAATTCGCTCGATTAAGGCTGATAAATCAAAATTTCCTACGATATCTTGACCTTCCGGGTCGGGGGAAGCGTCCAAAATAAATAGCTTGCCTTCCTCGATTAACTGTGCCAGATCCCAACCGAAACTGCAAGCATTTTTAATAATATCTGTCGGAGATTCTTCAAAAGTTACGAAAACTCCAGCTTCGTCAAAATGGGTAATTCCATTATAGAGAAATTGTACGGCAAATAAAGTTTTTCCCGTGCCTGACGTGCCGCTGACTAGGGTGGTTCTGCCGATGGGCATTCCGCCATGACTGATGTCATCAAAACCCTCAATCATCGTGCGAATTTTTTCAACTCCTGCCGTTACCAATCCTTCTCGTTTAACCGTTTGACTAATTTCATTCATGTCGATTTTTGTCAACTCTCAGTATTCTTTAGTTGTCACTCATTAACCGCCGATCATGAGTCTTTGTACCCAGCTTTTAGTTTTGGCTCTTGCTCAATAACTAATGACTGCTGAGTGCTGACTAATGACCCCGCCCAAAAACCGATACCGTGCCACGTACTCCTGTCGTGGAAACATAAAAATTTTAGACTTTTGTTGAACCTCCCAGATTCATCTGTTGAGTAAATCTAAAATCTAAAATCGTTCGACTGAGCGCGACTCGACGCTTCGACGCTCGCGCTCGCCGAACGTTTCACGCCAAACCGAAGTCTCAAATCTAAAATTGACTGACTCTCACCGGATTATTTTATGAATTCAGGTCTTCTTCGCGAAGTTCTTCATAGAGCAAATCTAATCCTATCAGAACTTTCTCACGATCGGACAAATCGCCAATAATTTTTCGCACCGGCGGCGGCAGGATTTTGGCCAGCGTTGGGGTTGCCAATATTTTGTCCTCTTCTGCTAGCTGAGGATTTTTGAGAACGTCTATGACTTTCAGTGCGTAGACTCCTTGAAATTCTTGTTCGAGGATGTCCTTTAGGGTTTTCAAAGCTCGCACTGAGTTGGGAGTATTCCCCGCAACGTACAGCTTCAGAACATAGGTTTTCTTCAGAGGACTCATGAACTTTTTAAAATGGTGAGTATTAGTTGTCAGATGTTAGTTGTAGTTCTTATTTGTCTTAAATCCCCTGTTCTTTGTTATTTTATAATAATTTCAGCCTTTCGATGATCGCGCGGCCGTTTGTCTTGTCCTTTCTTCTTTGTTAAATTCTATCTTCTACGTTCTTCTTACTTGAATTTTGCCCCTTGCCTTCTACCTTATAACCTGAGATGCTTCTTTCGGAATCGATCGCCGATACATCTCGCACATATGAGCGATCGCGTCAATCAGGGTCAAACGGTAATCAAGCAATATTTCCTCGCTGCGCCCTTCTATTTTTAGCTGTTTAGCAAACTCGTCCATCAATTCCATGTGAATTTCTACAATTTGAGTCACGGGAACATCAGCAAAAAAAGCTAAGTTTACAAATTCATCTATTTGATTGTTGACCGCAGTATCTTGAGAAAAATAATTCAAAACGATGTCGCGATAACTCGACTTGAGTTGCTCCAAAAACTTTTGCTTCTCAGATCCCGACAGATTTTTCAAAAAAATCTGGGAATTTCTTTTATAATACACACCTAAGTATCCTAATCGCTCCCGTAATTTTTCCGCCAGCCGCCGCTGCTGTCGGCTGAGCAAACTTTGAGCAGTCAATTGAGCTGTCGCATCGCTCCTTGCGGATTGGTAATTGACAGGAACCGGAGTTGATAGTTTCAGAAATTGTGCGATAGCCTGATCGATACCGGCAACTATTTCGCTCGATCGAGCGATTGCCAGTTGCACCTCAGCAGGGTGATAAAAAAAAGCACAACTTTCGTCTAAACTCGTGTTGGCGGTACTGGTGGCAGCCTCAAAACCATCTGAATATGGTGCAACTGGCCTTTCATCCTCCCCGGGCTGGGGCGAAAAAATCACAGCAGGCAAAAAGAGCGATCGTTCTTGCAGCTTGGCCAGAAGCGATCGCAGATCCCCATCCACCTCCAAAACTAAACAATCAAGGTGATAATTGTGCTTAAGGAACCCCAAAAACTCCACTGCCGACTTAATGTGCGTTAAAGCATAGCGTTCGCCCCTCAAAAGCTCGATCGCAGAGGCTACGATTTCCTCGGAGCGGACAAAAATACCGATAGACAGTTGGGAAAGCAAAGCTGTAGGTGCACCACCTAAGTTGCCCGAAAGTGCTGGATCGCTCAGAGTTGATATCTCCTTTATAAAAAACTTAACATTTTAACAATCATCTCAATATTTATTTTAAACAATCT
Source organism: Microcoleus sp. S13_C5 (assembly GCF_036700845.1). Taxonomy (NCBI): domain Bacteria; kingdom Bacillati; phylum Cyanobacteriota; class Cyanophyceae; order Oscillatoriales; family Microcoleaceae; genus Microcoleus; species Microcoleus sp. S13_C5. Next base: position 7,793 of record NZ_JAUBPR010000165.1, on the reverse strand, counting down.
TAACCGCAAAATAAGTGATGAGCTTCTAGCACCTGAAGAATGAAAATGTACTTTTTTGTTTTTGTGTCAAGCACCCTGAGCGTGATTTCTGCAATTAAGCTTAAGCCTTAAAATAATTGCTAGTCGCCTCAAATCAGGCGTAGGCATCGAACTCCCCGGTCTCGGTGCAGATACCGAGCCTGATAGCGAACTGATATAAAACAAATAAGATACAGAAATTCGCAGCTACATTGAGCATCAAAAATATTACTGCTCTCGCGAGCAGACTCTCAGGTTTGTTATGCCACTCACCAGCCCCAGTATCAAAAATTTTATCGAGCCAGTGCCGCTGTGCCTCCAAACGGCAGCGCTAGAATCGCTGCAGTCAATTTTCAGCTCCTGCAACTGCGATCGAGTCGCAGTAGTCAACGAACAGTTACAGCCGCTGGGATTAGTGTACCTCCGCAGCCTTTGGGCTTGGGGAGCCGATCGCACAAACGACGGGCAACAACCTTTGTCAGAAAGCCCGATCGCGCTCGAACCAGTCAGGGCATTACCCGCCACTATGAGCGTCAGGGAATTCTGGGAGTACCTGCAAACAGAGGAACAGAACACCCCAGACCGGTCAAACCGCCAAACCGCGGGCATTTCATCAAACAACCCGATCGCCCTCACAGATGCCAGTGGTCAATTTTTAGGAATGCTAGACAGCCTGAGCCTGCTGCAATTCGCCGCAAACAGCAGCTCGCTCTGCAGCCTCACAGAGCAGGAAACAGCCGTCAAAGAAATCGAATTAAGGCCGGTTTCCGAAGCCATCGCCACGGTCCTAGACGCTCAAGTGCGCTTTCTAGAAGCAGGATTGAAACCTTCGGAAAACCTGAACTCCCTAGTCGAACTACTGGAAAAACTGCCCCTGCCCCTGAGATTGCAAACCCCCACCGCACAAATAGTCAGCCAAAACGCAGCGTGGCGGATTTTGCTGGGAGCAGGCCCAGAACCAGTTCCAGAACCAGCAGCAAATTTGGGTAAACACTCGCCGCGCAAACCAAGCCATTTAACAAGCGAATACAAGAGCGTGCAGTTAGAGGGCATCACCACAGACTGCAGGAGCCTAGTAGGAGCAAGTAGATCGGGCGATTCCCTGCGGGATAGCTTCGCCGCGCGCGATTCAACCGCAGCCACCAGTTGCCCGCTGCCCTTGTACGCCGCCGCCTCCCCCTCAACCTTAACCGCTCCAGCTTGGTGTCCCATGGCCGGCAAACCAGACACCTACATTTGCGAGTGCCCCGTACAAAAAGGTCAAGAACGGATCTGGCAATTTGTCAAACAGCCACTCTCAGACAAGCTAATTTTAGTAATGGGACAAGATGTCACCGAAGAACATTTAGTCGCCAAAGAACTAGCAGCGAAAAACGCAGATTTAATCCACCTCAACCGACTAAAAGACGAATTTTTATCCTGCATCAGCCACGAACTAAAAACCCCGCTCACCGCCGTCCTCGGTTTGTCCAGCCTCCTAAAAGATAAATTGATCGGAGAACTCAATGACCGCCAAACACGCTACGCCAAACTAATCCATAAAAGCGGGCGGCATTTGATGACCATAGTTAACGATATATTAGACTTGACCCGAATGGAAACCGGGCAGCTAGAACTAATTCCCGAACCGGTCGAAATAGCCTCAACCTGCCAAAGAGCCTTTGAACAAGCAAAACAACTGCAACAGCAAGAAGAAAAAAACCCTCCCGCCCCCAGCCAAACGGACGGTACAGCAAACGCAGAACCCTCCGCCCAAATAGAATTTACACTCGAAATAGAACCGGGACTGAGCCACTTAATTGCCGACGAACTACGGCTGCGGCAAATGCTGGTTAACCTCCTTTCCAATGCCCTAAAATTCACCGAAATTGGCGGCAAAATCGGATTGAAAGTAAATGTTTGGGAAGGCTGGATCGCATTCACAGTTTGGGACACTGGCATCGGCATCCCCGCAGACAAACAGCACCTAATCTTTCAGAAATTCCAACAGCTAGAAAGCCCCCTCACCAGGCGCTTTCAAGGAACCGGACTGGGGCTGGTACTGACTCAACGCCTAGCTCGGCTCCACGGCGGGGACGTTTCGTTTATTTCCTCAGAAAACCAAGGCTCTCAATTTACCCTGTTGCTGCCACCAAATCCTCCGGGAAACAACAGTGAAGAAGTCCCGGGAGCAGGAGCCGCTGAGGAAGAATTATTAAAACCCCAATATCCGACTCTGACCGCCAATTCTCGCTCTCGTTTAGTATTAATAGTCGAAGCAGTTCCCAAATATATCGAAGATTTAACCAACGTCATCTCAGGTTTGGGCTACCAAGTAATAGTCGCTCGTTCCGGCACTGAAGCGCTGGAAAAAGCTCGCAGGTTCAGTCCCGAAGCGATTTTCCTCAACCCGCTGCTACCACTGCTGTCGGGTTGGGATGTGCTGACGCTGCTCAAGAGTGACCCGGATACCCGATCGATTCCGGCGATTATCACGGCCACCAGAGGCGAAAAAGAACGGGCCAGTGTCAACAGAGCCGAAGGCTTTTTGAGCTTGCCGGTGGAAGAACCCGCTTTGCGGCGGCTGCTGACAGACTTGATCGGCCACAGTAATGCCAGTACAGGCAAAGTGAAGAGTTCTTTAACCGTGTTGTGGCTCAGCCCGCAAAACAGTTCGTCTCAAGGTTCCGCTTTACTGCTCAACCCCAACTACTGCCGGGTTTTAGAAGCAGACGACCTCGACCAAGCAGAACTCGTGGCCCGAATTTGGCGACCCGACGCGATCGTCTTGGACGGTACAAGTCAACTGCAAAACCCCTTAGCTTTTATCGAACAGTTAAGTCGGTCTCGAAATTTGGGTTCTCTCCCCTTGGTGACTTTAGAACCCACTACTACGCAACTGGCAAATCAAGTCAAAGGGTTGTCGGTATTTCCCTGTTTGGCTACCCGCAGTCCCGACGACAGTGAAACTTCAGGTACCGGGTTGGTGGCCAGTGCATTGTGGCAAGTGATTCAAGTCGCTGCTGGCATGAGTTGGAAGCCCAGCATTTTATTTGCCGACATTTCGACTTTACCCGATTTGCACCGAGCTTCTGGGGGGAACCCGACGGGAGAATTGGAACATTGCGATCGATCGACAAATGCCGAGATTCCCCTCCCCAATTCCCAGTTTTCTACTCCCAACTTTCAAGCTTTGATTCAGTACATCCAAACCGCAGGATTTCGAGGGTCGATTGCTCCCTGCTGGACAGAAGTTTTGCAGCAGTTGCAATATCAAAGCGTTGACTTAGTTTTGCTGTGCTTACGAGATGCCCCCTCAGAATCAACCGCTATGCTGCAGGCGCTATCGAACCTGCGGCAAATGGCTGTAAAACTGCCGATTTTAGTCTGGGATTATCGGTATGCTGTAAATTCGGAATCCGAGGCGATCGACTTTCTACTGCAAGAAGTCTCTGCTAAAATTTTGCCTTCTTCCTTATCTGCAGCACAATTGTTAGACAAAATTCAACAGGCTTTATTAACTCACTAAAGTTACTGAAAATGAAGGATTTGCCAGATTTGTAGTGCGGAATTAACTCGTTTATAAATAAGTAAAAATAAACTATTATTTATGAGCAAAAACAGAATTTTATAGAGCTTTAACTGACAACCGCGAAGCCCTATTTATTAACTGATTCAAGTTTATAATAGCTCATAATTTGGCTATTTGTAGTGAGGTTGTCAGTCGTCTATAAAACAGTGAAGAAAAACAGCCATCCTGAGTGCAAACAGAATTTGAGAAGTATTTAAATGAAAACCCCGAAGTGTTGCGAGTCAAGAAGCAATATCAAAACTCAAAAATATGAGTTATTATAGGCGATCGAGAAACCCTTATATTTTTTTCTGGGGCTGTACAGTGCCTAATCGCATTCCTTTAATATCTCTGCTACTCGCACTCGGTTTGGGGGCAATGCCCGAGCCTGCTGTCGCACAGGCACTCCTGCCTTACACCCTGCAAATCGACTCGGCCCAACTCGAACAAACGGCCTTGAGCCTTGCAGAAGAAGCCGTCCAGCTAGCCAGACTCCAGCAGTACCAACTCGCCGTACCCAGAGCCGAACTCGCCACACAGTTAGCCCCCAAAAATGCTCAAACTTGGACTTTGTTAGGTAGCTTGTACCTTCAAGTCGAGCAGTTTGACAAAGGCATTGAAGCTTTGGGGCAAGCTCAATCTCTGTCGCCAGAAAATCCCTCAATTAAATTTGTCTTGGGAGAAGCTCACTTTCGGAAATCGAACTACGAGAAAGCAGTCGAATATTTGCAAGCAGGGTTGAAACTAAAACCAGACACTCCAGGTGCATTATTTGATTTAGGCAATGCTTTTTATAAGCTGAAGCGGTTTGATCAGGCGATCGCCCAATACGAAAAAGCCTTTGCTTTAGAAAAAAATCTTTGGCCTGCTGTCAACAATATCGGATTAGTCAAATACGAAATGGGAGATGTTGATAGCGCCATCAAACGCTGGCAAGAAGCGATCGCGATCGACAACAAAGCAGCCGAATCAATGCTAGCTCTAGCAGTAGCATGGTACACAAAAGGTGACAAAGAAAAAGGCTTAGCGATGGGAGAAGCAGCTCTAAAACTCGACAAACGCTATGCTACCGTAGAATATCTCCAAGAAAACCTCTGGGGCGATCGTTTAATCGCAGATACCCAAAAGTTGCTAGCAACTCCCGAAATGAAAGCAGCACTGGCTAAAATTCAAGACACCCCACCGCCTGCCCAAATGTCGCCTTAATTGTAGTTAAGTTGGTAGTGAGGACTTCAGTCCTCAAAGCCTTTTTTAACTGATAACCAACTATCTTATTCAGGGCTAAGCTGTCGCGCATTTAAATTGCATATTCTCCGCGGGCGGGACGCCCACCCCACAAGAGTTTTATTGTTTTTTGAGATACAATTTAAATGCAGAACAGCTTAAAACGAAAAAATAGTTGAATACGTTATGGGTAGGGGTAAGGTGCGCGCACAGCGCACCCTACAGATAGAGTTGCTGCGTAAGTTCTATTATTCCCACGAAGCAGTTGCTGCCTTCAATTCTCCAATCTAAAATCTAAAATCTAAAATCTAAAATCTAAAATCGCATGACCCCCCTAAGCTGGACAGAATTAGAAGCCCTCACAGACTTTGAAGTCGATCGCGTCAACGGGCCAACTAACGCCCAATCCCGCTTGCGCCTCTTCGGCAAAACCGAATCCGATGTGCGAGTCACCCTGTACCGCGATAACCATGCTTGGTGTCCCTACTGCCAAAAAGTCTGGCTGTGGTTAGAAGAAAAACAAATCCCCTACCGCATTGAGAAAGTTACTATGTTCTGCTATGGGGAAAAGGAAAGTTGGTACAAGCGCAAAGTGCCATCGGGAATGCTACCGGCGATCGAACTAGACGGCCGCATCATCACCGAAAGCGATGATATCTTAATCGCCCTCGAACGAGTCTATGGCCCCTTGGGTTTGGGCATGGAAAACCCGGCAGTAATACCCATGCGGCGGTTAGAGCGACTGCTATTTAGAGCCTGGTGCTCTTGGCTGTGCTACCCAGCAAGTTCAGCCAAAGTAGAACAACACAACCGCAACCAATTTATCAGCGTCGTCGCCCAGGTAGAAAAGGCCTTGGCTAGCACTCCGGGGCCTTATTTCCTCGATAAATTTGGCACTGCGGATGTCATCTTTACGCCCTACGTCGAACGGATGAATGCCAGTCTTTACTACTACAAAGGCTACTCGATGCGGGAAGAAAACCCGCGCTTTGCTGACTGGTTTGCGGCGATGGAAACCCGCCCTACCTATCGCGGCACTCAGAGCGATTTTCACACCCACGTCCACGATTTACCACCTCAGATGGGCGGCTGTTATGAAAACGGCGAACCTCAGATGCTACTCAATAAAGCCCGCGTGGATAATGGGCCTTGGGCTGGACTGCCGGATGTGATGTATCCAGAACCGGAAACCTCCCGCGCTGAAGCACTTCACCGCGTCATTAAGCACCACCCCAACATCGTTCGAGTCAATCCTGCTGATGACAATTTATTTGATGAGGCTTTGCGTTGTGCTTTAACTTTGATGATGACTGGCGAAGTTTGTACGCCGCCGGCTGGTTCTGATTCGGCTTTGCGGTATTTGCGCGATCGGGTGAATGTGCCCCGTGATATGTCGATCTACGCGGCCAAGCGATTGAGGGAAGCGTTGGAGGAAACGGCGGCTTTGGTAGGTGATGGCCAAGGTTCTCCGATTCTGCTGAAGCATCGGCGAGATCAAGATCCGGCTAATTTTGTGTAGAACCCATTTGATCTGTATTGCTGTTGTCACAAGCTTTATCCAGATGGATTTCAGCTTTTTGTTACCATCGCCACATGATGTCTCCTCTTGTTACTAATTAGACCTCTCCCAAAAAGCCTGTTAACGGCAGGCAGGATGCCTACCCTACAAGAATTATGGGAGAAGTCTATTGAGTTAGTCTTGTTACCCTTGAGTTATGTAAGACGGCTTATTTGTCCGCCTTATTTTTTAAGAACAGATCTCAAATGGGTTCTATAGAAATATGAAAAGTGGAAAACAACGTCGGATTGAACTCAAGGCACAAAAGCAAGCTCGCCAAACCAAACTTGCAAACCAACATCTGGCAGCCAGAAAAGCGACGAGAGAAGCTGAGAACCTTGCAACATCGGAGTGGGCTCGATCGCATGGGGGAGTGATTGTAGATCTCAGCTCCCTGGCTCCAAACAACAGTTACGATCCGCCCGACTTTGTTCAGCGCAGATATTATCTCGATCTACCTTTTACTTGTGCAGGCTGTAACAGTCAAGAGGTGTGGACAGCGGTGCAGCAAAAGTGGTGGTATGAAGTGGCGAAGGGTAGTTTATATACTACCGCCAAGTTTTGTCGCAGTTGTCGCCACCAAGAGCAATCTCGCCGCGCTTTAGCCCGCAAGATTCATCTAGAAGGAATTGCTAACAAGCGTCATTAAATTTAACACTTTAAAAATAATGTCAGGAGAGAGCAGTGCTTTGCATTCTTGTGCGCCCCGCTTTGCAGAAGAGCGCATTTTCACGCTCAAATTTAGTGCTAAAATGCCTATTCCCAGTAATTTTCCCAATCATCTTTAAAAGCTTGCTGCAATCTCTGCATATACGCATCAGTCTTAATCTTCACCATCCACAGATTATTAGCATTGCGGCCTCCCTTGCACACAACACCTTCATCCACACCGTATTTCCCCTTGCGAAGATCATCCATAAATTTGCCCGTCAGTTTGCCGCGATAAATCACTCGCGCAATATTTAATTTACCAAAATCTTGAATAAATTGATCGGGAACAACCATACCGCCCTCAGTTTCCACATCAAAAAGCACCAGTTGTTTGCGATCGTCCTTTTTGTGCTTTCCCGCAAACGAGTTAGCACCAACAAACTCTGTAAACACAGTAATTTCAGGGCAGTGATACTGTTCGTTCTCTCGAAATATAGACTCTAAGGGACTAGCAAAGTCTCTTTTAAAAATTTCCGGTGCTTCTTCTAAGCCTGGATGTGCAGCATTAAATTCTGCAATTCCCATCTCATCCAAATCAAATCTACTGCGGCGCGTACCAAAAGCATACCAACCAAGTTCAATTTCCCAAACCCAATGCAAATTAGTGCCATCGTACTTCTCAAAAGCTACACATTGTTCGTAAGGGCAATTTTTACTAAGCTGCTACGCAGCTAAACCGGATAAAATAGCATTGCCTTTATTTTTGATTTTTCGATCCCATTTAATAACCAT
>NZ_JAUBPR010000287.1:0-1444 GCF_036700845.1 Microcoleus sp. S13_C5 | reverse complement strand
TGTACTTTGACATCAAAGGTAGAAGTGCCGTTAGCATCGGTGGCGGGAGTGTAGGTGAGGTTGCCGTTTGCGTCTATGGCTGGCGATGTGGCAAATAACGCAGAGTTGCTGATGTTACTAACAGTGTAAGTGGCGGTTTGGGTGGATTCGTTGGTGGCACCGGCGTTGAATGTTGCCCAATTTGTGACGGTTTGTGCTCCTGCGTCTTCGTTGACTGTGGTTGGGTTGGTGGCGGTGAAACTGGGAATGTCGTTAACAGAATTAACGGTGATACTGAAGGTTTGGGTGGCGGAAGTATCGACACCGCCGTTAGCAGTACCACCACTATCTTGTACTTTGACATCAAAGGTAGAAGTGCCGTTAGCATCGGTGGCGGGAGTGTAGGTGAGGTTGCCGTTTGCGTCTATGGCTGGCGATGTGGCAAATAACGCAGAGTTGCTGATGTTACTAACAGTGTAAGTGGCGGTTTGGGTGGATTCGTTGGTGGCACCGGCGTTGAATGTTGCCCAATTTGCTACTGTTTGTGCTCCTGCGTCTTCGTTGACGGAGGTGGGGTTGGTGGCGGTGAAGCTGGGAATGTCGTTGACGGCGGTAACGGTGATGTCTGCGGTGTCGGTGGCGGTGCTGAAAGCTGTGATACCGCCGTTGTTGCTAGTGTTAGCGATGCCGCCATTTGTGCCAGAGGTGGTATCCCAGGCGCGGAAGGTGATGCCGTTGGTGACGGTGCCGTTATAGTTGGCGGTTGGTTGGAAGTAGATGCGGGTATTGGCGTTGGCTGCTAGTAAGCGAGCGTTGGTATTGGAGACTGTGCCCAAAGCTGTCCAAGTAGTACCGCCATCGATGGTGTAGAACCAACTGCCATTAGTGGTGTCGGCAGCGGTGATGGCTACGCCGGCGACTACGCCAGTGTCGGGGTCGGTGATGTTGTTTTGCCCTGTACCGATGGCTGCAATGGAGGAAATGAGTGTGCCGACTGCGCCAGTGGGTGCAACTGCATCTTCTAGGATGGCACTGAGGGTGACGACGGTATCGGCAAGGACAGGGGCGGTGTTGCCAGTGATAGTGCCGTAAACGTCGTTATTGTCTTGGCTATTGCCGACACCACCGCTGGGGGTGTTAGCAGTGGGAGTGCTTACTTGGTTGGCGGCGGTGTTGCCGGTGAAGGTGGCTCCAAATGTGGTGACGGTAGGGAGTGCGGTTGGCATTCCCTGGTTGTTGCTGTTGGTGTTGGTGAGAGACTGCATGGCGAAAATTGCCCCGCCTTTGCCTTGGCCGTTGTTCGCCCCCGTACCACCAGTGGCTGTGTTGTTGCTGAAGGTGGCGTTGTTGAGGGTTAAAGAACCTGTGCGGATGAAGATAGCGCCGCCCAAGCCGCCGCCGCCGCCGCTGCCCACGCCGCCGCCGCCGCCGCCGCCCAAGCCGCCCAAGCCGCCGCCGCCGCCGC
>NZ_JAUBPR010000007.1:101473-103480 GCF_036700845.1 Microcoleus sp. S13_C5 | reverse complement strand
AATAGATAGTCTAAATGAAAGCTCATCACTATAACTGTATTGGTTGATCTATTTTACACCATAAACTCAGGAGAGCCATGATTTGGAACACGGGCATACAGTTGCATTTTTTTTTAAGTGGTATCTGAAGTAAAAGTTTGAGGAGGAGCAAGAACGAAAAATAGTAGTGCTTTTATGTAAAGGATAGAGGACAATAGCTCTATGTCAATCTTTTGAGGAGTCTCATGATGAAACCCTATCTGATTTGTCCAACTTGTGGTTCTGACGATGTGATGAAAAATGGTATGACTCGTCGCGGAAAACTTTCACCATAAATGTCGTGACTGTGGTCGGCAGGAAAGTCGAAAATCCTAAGTGGCAACCCAAAAACACCGACACCGGGCGCAAAAATTGAGTTGCTTCTCCTTGAACGGATTTCTCTTGCTGGCATTGCCCTCCTTCATGGGTGTTTCCTCTCTTCTGGCTTCTTGCATTATGTAAAACACTTGTACACTGCCGTAGAACCCAAGGCTACAGTGACCCCAAAAGAAGTCGGAAAACACACCGTCCAAATGCATGAACTATGGTATGAAAGTAGACAACAAAGGTAATAAACAATGGGTTTGGTTAGCGATGGATGCCAAGACTCGGGAAGTGATCGGATGTCATATTGGAGACCGTTCCTTAAAGTCGGCTCTTGCATTATGGGATTCCCTACCGAGGGTCTATCGCCTGCCGTGCCAAGATTTATACCGATCATTGGGAGGCATATGCTGCGGTTTTACCGACATTCACGGCATCAGCCTGTGGGGAAAGAAAGCGGATTGACGAGTTACATTGAACGATTAAATAATACTCTCAGGCAGCGAATTTCGCGATTAGTCAGGAAGACATTATCGTTTTCTAAGAAGTTGGAGCATCATGGCTGGTGCTATTTGGAATTTTATTCATGACTACAATCACCAAATCCGATTAGCAATGCTGAAGACTCAACTGCCTCAATTTTCTCCATCCTTTACATAAAAGCACTACCTTAGCTTGCTTTTCGGATTAGATAAACTTATAACCATAAGTTCAGGAGCTCCAGTTTGGCTAAACTCTTTAATGCGGAGGGGCGAAATAATAATTATGCCTGAAATTGCTGACTACGAAGTGCGACGCGAGTTGATCCGCGCAGGTAAATTAGCAGGTATTCAACGCCTTGATGGACTGAAATGACAACTTACATACCCTCCTTAGACTACAGAAGTAATGCTTTTGGCCGCTCAGTTGTGGGCGCAAGGGAGAATGAGAGGAAGACCAAGCGCAGAAGCCAATGCACTTGACGGGGAGGTGATTTTGGCGGCTCAAGCAATATTGGAGGCAAGTGAAGGAAATCAGGTGGTAATTGCTATAACAAATGTGGGGCATTTATCTCAATTTGTTGATGCTCGCGAGTGGCGACTAATTCAGTAATCTTTAAATCGATCGCACTTACGCACTTAGCCAATCCCTGCTATACTTTGAACTACAGATATTTTTGCAGACACCGTTGGCGAGATAAAGAGGATGGTGGAAACAGTGGACACAATCGAAAAAAATGACGATCGCACACAAACCCGCTACTGGGGTCAAGTTACGGTCATAGACGCGGGCGATCGTTATAAGATCAATCGCATTGAAGTCAAGCCGGGGCATCACATCAGCACCCAAATGCACTATCACCGCAGTGAGCACTGGGTTGTCGTCTCCGGTACCGCTAAAGTTATCTGCGACGACAAAGAGACGATTCTCATGCAGAAACAGTCAACCTATGTTCCCATGAATACTGCTCACCGCGTAGAAAATCCAGGCGTTATTCCCCTGGTGATGATTGAAATCCAAAATGGTGAATACCTCGGCGATGATGACATTATCCGCTTCGCCCAAGATGCTCACGAGGAAGATTGAGCCTAGGTCAAAATATGAAGCAATCGCAGAGGCCACCGAAAAGCTTCGCACACCAAACAATGACCGAAAGCATTCAGGATACAAGCCCCCGGATTCATC
>NZ_JAUBPR010000007.1:0-101373 GCF_036700845.1 Microcoleus sp. S13_C5 | reverse complement strand
CGTCCAGAAATAAAAAACCTGTATCCGATAATAAGCCCCCGAATTTATCCGTGGGGTCAATGCTTCCATTCTTTAATTCTTTAATCTAAAATCTAAAATCTAAAATCGATTGACCGAAAGCATTCAGGATACAAGCCCCCGGATTCATCCGTCCAGAAATAAAAAACCTGTATCCGATAATAAGCCCCCGAATTTATCCGTGGGGTCAATGCTTCCATTCTTTAATCTCAAATCTCAAATCGATTGACCTAGGCAGCGACCGGAAACAAGATAAATCCTACAATTAAAACTGTAGGGGCAATTTCACAATTGCCCCTACCTTATTATATTAAGCTTTTTAAGCACCAGAATTTGATATAGCAATTGGCGATCATCCTACGGCAAAGAAGCGTTTTTCAAATCTACATTTGCCATATTGGCATTCTTTAAATTAGCACCTGTCAAGTCTGAACCGTTCAAATTCGCACCGTTCAAATTTGCATTGGTCAAATTTGCATCCCGCAAGTTGACTCCCTGTACGTCTATTCCCGACAAACTGCCACCTCTGAGGCTGACGTTAGATAAATTCGCTATAGACTGGCGAGCATTTCTCAGGTTCGCACCTGCCAAATTGGCACTTTCTAAATTTGCACCGATTAAATTAGCGCTGGTGAGGTTGGTATTTTTCAAAGTGGCAATCACTAAACCCGCCAGACTCAGATTAGCGCGGCTCAAATCAGCATCCTCCAAATTAGCCCCGTGCATTTTAGCCCCAATTAAACTCGCACCTTGCAATTTAGCTTGTTTCAGATTTGCTTCATTCAGTTTGGCTTCGTTCAAATTTGCACCGTTCAAATTTGCACCGCTCAGATTCGCACCACTCAAATCTGCGCCAGTCAAATTTATACCAGCAAGCTGCGCTCCTGTCAAGTCACATCGGCTACAATTTTTAGTTTCTAATAATTGCTTGACGTGTGATACGTTTTCTGCCTTTACTCCCGAGGCACAACCGATCGCAATCAGCAGCCCTGTTGTTGTTAAAATTCCAAGTTTCATATACCCACCCTCAGCAATATCTCTCTCTAATAATATGCCACATTATTAAAGAGGGTTGGGTGATCAGTCTCTTTGATAAACTGTGACAATCATCACCCTGTTGTGCACAAAATATGCAATAATTATTGACGTTTCACCTCCTGGAAATTCTTGTAAAGAATTATTGCTTTTTCAGGAACCAAAAAGGAAAAGATTGCGTCGGTTCGAGACGGACGCCGGTGATGCTGTTCTGAGCAAATGTATAGTCCTTATCCTGCCAAAGAGGGATGAAAGGTACATCTTTACCCAGTATGTCTTGAATTTCGGCAAATATGGCTTTGCGGGTTTCAGGATTTGTTTCTTTGCGCTGCTTGTCGATCAGTTGATTTACCCGATCGCTATAATAAAACGAACCCTGACCTTGACTTTGACCCTTGGAGCAGCCCTCAGCCTCGGAACCTGTCGCACAATCTAAAAACGGGTGAATGTAATTGTCAGCGTCAAAAAAGTCGGCAGACCAATCCACTAAAACCGCAGGATAAATTCCCTTCTCTATGTTTTGAAACAAAGTCGGAGATTCCACGCTGTTAATTTCTACCTTCATTATCCCGTCCATTTTGAGTTTAGCTTGCGCCTCCATCATGCTCAGCACTAAAGCTCGTTTTGTGGAAGCCGAAGCATACCAAATTGGCAGAACGAAAGGATTGGTGGCCGAGTATCCCGCTTTCGTTAAAAGTTCCTTAGCCTTTGTCGTGTTGGCATCACCGTAGAGTTCTTTAAAAATTGGTTTTTGAACGTCGAAGTTTGTGGGTATCAGACTGTAAAGCGGTTGTGCTTGTCCCCGCAGTACGCGCTCGTTAATCACCGGGCGATCCATCACTGCTGCGATAGCCTGTCTGACTTCTAACTTGTCCAACGGTTTAGACTTGGTATTCAGCGTTATGTAATTAACCGTACTGCTTTCCCCCGCGATTTCCTGCCATTTCCCTTTTTTTGCTCCCTGGTCCAAGCTTTGAACTTGATCTGCATCCAGAGACAAATAAGCCACATCAACGGCACCAGTCTGAAAAGTATTGAACAAATTTGAGGAACTAGAAAGCAGCAAAATGTCAATTCCTTGATTAACGGGCTTTTCCCCCCAATACTTGTCAAACACGTCAAACTTGAGAGAATCGCTGCCGTACTTCGCCAGCTTGTAACGTCCAGTTCCCACAAACGTATCGGGTTTAAATTTACCCTGTCCAATCTCGTATGCTTTCGGAGAAACAGCACACATACCGGAAAATGTCAACAGGGAAGGAAAAGCAGAAAAAGGCTTTTTGAGTTGAAAAGTTAATTCGTATTCGCCCGTGGCTTTTACCGATTCTACTGCATCGCTCAACAACATAGCCGGACTGCCACCATTTTTGATAAACCGCTGCAAGGAAAATTCCATTGCGGCGGCGTTAAACGGTGTGTCGTCGTGAAAAATAACGCCTTGACGCAAGGGGATTGTATATGTCAATCCGTCTTGGCTAACTTTTGGCATTGCTGTCGCTAAGTGGGGGATTAACTCTGTAGTTCCCGACTTGTAAGTGTAGAGAGTGTCGCCCAAATTTCGCAGCAATTGTCCTGATAAGGTTTCGTAACCGTCCGCAGGGTCGATCGTCCGCAATTTTAAGGTTGTGCCAATAGTAATCCGGTTATTAGCATTTTCGCCGCTCGCATTCACCGATCGACGTGATCCCTGTCCACAACTTGCAGTTAACAAGCAGCACAGAAAGAACAGAGCTATCGCTTTAATCACTGAAGGTTTTATATGTATTCTAGGCTGCTGCTTGTTGATTCCCATCGTCTTTTTCTGACACTCCAAATTACTGATTATATTATCAGGACTTACGCACTGTTAGACTAGAAACCGGATTTATTGATAGATTCTCCTGTAATACAAATATCGCTGCCTAACCAGAGCAACTTAAAAGCTGGGTGATGTTCGCTCGGTTTGAGATCCTTCGGCTCAATTTTTATAGCTTGCTGGGCGATGACTGTTATTGCTAAGAAGTGCGGCGATCGTCTTAATTAATTTATCCGGTTCGATCGGCTTTGCCAGATGTCGGTGAAATCCAGCTTGCAAAGCTTGCTGTTGATTAAACTCGCCCGCATAGGCAGTCAGGGCGATCGCGGGAATCAACCCACCCCGTTCTGGCGGCAGAGCTCGCACTTGCCGCAACAGCATATAGCCATCCATCCCCGGCATTCCAATGTCGCTCAACAGGACATCTGGCTGAAAATTAGTCAACGCTGTGAGGGCTTCTTGAGGAACAGCAACAGTCAGTACCTCTGCACCTGCATCTTCTAGCAAAAAGGAAATCAACTCTCGCATATCCGGCTCATCATCTACCACAAGTATCCGCATCCCGGATAACGGTTCATCCGCAGTCGATCGTTCCGAAAGTCCTGCAAGAGAGTTTTCGTGTCTTACCTTCGGTGATAGAGGCAGTCTTACGGTAAAGGTAGCTCCTAACCCTTCACCGCGGCTATCTGCCCCAACGGTGCCACCGTGCAGTTCGACTAGATGCCGCACGATCGCCAGCCCCAATCCCAAGCCACCAAACTTGCGGGTTGTCGCACCATCTTTTTGCCGGAAGTGGTCAAACACGTAGGGTAAAAACTCCCGTGCGATGCCCATCCCTGTATCCGCCACCGTAATTTGAGCGTGATTGCCAACACGAGTCAAATTCACCTCAACGCGCCCGCCGGCTGAAGTGAATTTGACCGCATTGGAAACAAGATTCCAGACAATCTGCTGCAAACGGCCCGAATCCCCCAAAATTTGTCCGATCTGAGGATCTAACACAGTCCGAATATCAATGGATTTGGCAACTGCCGCCAAATTGACAGTTTCGATCGCCGATTCCACAGTTAAAGCTAAATCGACTGGACGAATATTAAGACTGAGCTTGCCTTGGAGAATTTTCGAGACATCAAGCAAATCTTCAATCAGTTCACTTTGCAGCTTGGCATTGCGTTCGATCGTTGCTAACGCCTGTGCAGTTTTCGCAGCATCCAGCTTGCCAGTTTGCAGCAGCTTTGTCCACCCCAAAATGGGATTGAGGGGCGATCGCAATTCATGGGACAGTACAGCTAAAAACTCATCCTTGATGCGATTTGCCTGTCTTAGCTGTTCCGCTTGCTGCTGGAGTGAAGCGTTCAGGTTTGCCCGTTCCAGAGCGATCGCGATCTGGTCACAGATAGATCCCAGCAGATCGATTTCTGCAGGCGTAAAGTGCGTCCGAGTCAGACTGGCAAATGAGAGCGTTCCTAATAACTGCCCTTGAGCGATTAACGGTTGACCCGCGTAAGCCGTGATGCCCATTTCACTGGCGGCTTTACCATTCGGATGAGTGGAGAGTTCGGCTTGATTCAAGACAAGTTGCTGCTGCGTTTGGGCAACCAGTCCACAGAGATATTCCCCTAATTCGATCCATGCGCTCGCCTGCGCTGTTTCTTCAGAGATGCCATCGTAGTTTCTCAAATGCAACATCCGGCGGTTGTCTTTTTCTTCCACCATGAAGTTGTAGTAAGAGTGCAGATCGAGTTGCGCTGCAAGTTTGCCGAATAGCGTGTCCATCAAAGCCAGAGGCTTTTCTGTCTGCATCAGATCGCGGGTAGTTTCATACAGCAATTGCAGTCGCTCACTTGCTTGCCGTTGTGGGGTCTTGTCCTGCATGATTTTGACAAATCCCTGCGGACAATCCGCCTCATTAAGCAGGGGCATCATCAATCCACTGGCCCAAAAGCGATTCCCATCTTTGCGGACGTGCCAGCGTTCGTCTTCGGCCCGTCCTTGCAGTAGAGCCGTTTGCCTCTCGTACTCGGCTTGTCCTTGTTCGTTATCTTCGGGTGTGAAGATCATCCGAATCGAGCAACCAATTACTTCTGTCTCGGTATAGCCCAACAACCTTTCTGCCCCTGAGTTCCAACTGGCAACGGTGCCGTTAAGGTCGAGGGTGAAGATGGCATAATCTTTGGCGCTTTCAATGATCAGACGGAGGCGGGATTCACTCTCGCCCAGGGCTTCCTCAGCTTGTTTGTGGTCTTCAATATCAACACAGGAGCCGATGTAGCCCAAGAACTCACCTTCCAATCCGTAGCGAGGAACACCTTCATCCATAACCCAACGGTATATGCCATCACAGCGTTTCAAGCGATATTCCATCTTGAACGGTTGACGGGCATCAAAGGCAGTCACATACGTTTCTAAACATTGATCGAGGTCGTCGGGGTGGACTCCTTCTGCCCAACCATTGCCCCTTTCTTGCTCGATCGTCCGTCCCGTAAAGTTTAGCCACGGGAGGTTGAAGTAATTACAGAGTTTATCGGTGCCCGACATCCAAATCAGCACAGGGGCGGCATCTGCCATCAGCCGGAACCGTGCCTCACTCTCCCGTAGTGTGGCTTCGGCTTGTTTGCGATCGGTGATATCGTTGACCAGTGTTACAAACCCTTCAACTTTTCCCTGGCTATTGAAGCGGGGAACATAGGCCGCATTGATATAACGGGTTTCACCATCTTTGTAGGTAACTTGGGTTTCAAAGGTTACTTCCTGTCCTGCCAAGACTTGCTCAACATAAGGACGAATCCCTTCATAGGCAGTTTCGCCTAAAACCTCTTGAAGGTGCTTGCCATAGATTTGCGCTGCCGGATGTCCAAACCATTCTTCATATGCTCGATTGTGGAAGCGGTAGCGTTGGTCTGAGTCTACAAAGGAGATCAAGGCAGGCACGGCATTGGTAACTAAACGAAGTTCTGTTTCTCGTTGTTGCAATACCTCCTCAGCAAGTTTTCGATCGGTAACATTTCGGAAATAAATGGTAATCCCGTTCGCGGCAGGGTAGGTGCGAACGTCATACCACCGATCGTGATCCGGATAAAACGCCGTCACTGAAAAAGCCACGCGCTCGTTTGCCACGCGCCGATGAACCCGCTCAAACTCGCTGCCCTCGAGTCCTGGGAATTCTTCCCAAAAATTCTTCCCAATCAGATTGCCCGGAGTGCAATCTAGCAGAATTTCCGCTGACCGATTCACGTAAGTGAAACGCCAATTCTCATCAAGGGCAAAGAATCCATCATCAATACTCTCCAGAATGTTCCGACTCTGCTCTTCGCTTTGACGCAACGCTTCTTCGGCTTGTTTGCGATCGCTGATGTCGATTAATACGCCGCGCGTCGAAATAATTATGCCCTCAGAGTTGTAGGCGCAATCACCCTTTGCCAAAATCCAACGAACGGTGCCATCTGCCCAAAGCGTCCGATATTCTATTTCAGTATGCGGTTGATTCGCTTTGATCTCACTGAGGACGGTGTGAACGAATGGGCGATCGTCGTGATGCACCGCTTCTAAAAACACCTGCACCGACATTGCCGTATCCACGGGTAAACCAAACATCGCTTTGGCTATGTCCGTAAAACTCAGCGTGTCAGTTTCTATATCCCAATACCACAAACCCAAATTGCCGCCTTCGGAAGCCAGTCGGAGCTGTTCTTCGCTCTCACGCAACGCCTGGAACGATCGATCGCGCTCGAAGGCGATGCTGGCAACTTGGGTGCCGAACTCCGCGAGTTTATGTTCCCAATCCGTCGGCCTCCGCGCCTCGCTAAAGCAAAGCATCAGCGACCCCAGAGGTAGATTGTCCTGCATGAACACGGGCTGAGAATGACAGGCTAGAATGCCATGAGCCACGCATAAATTTCGCCATGCTTGCGACCAGCGATCGTCCTTGGCAATGTCGGCGCAGGTCACGGGCTGACCGCTATACACTGCTTCGCCGCAGGTTCCAATGCACAAATCGTTAATCGGAGCATCTTGGAGTCCTTCACCAAAAGACGGTGGAAAGTCTGGAGTAATGGATCTCTTAAAAGTCAGCCGCTGAGCATCCGCTAGCACGAAGCCCGCGCGGGTACCCGGATTCAGCCTTGATAGTGAGTCACACACGGCTGCCAGACAGTCGTCGAGTGGCTGCCCGAATGCGATCGACTCCAGCAGTCGTTTCTGCTCGATTAGGAGGAGTTCCGCCTGTTTGCGATCGGTAATGTCAGCAATTAAAACGGTCAGTCCACGGGGCGAAGGGTAAATTCGATAGTCATGCCAACTCTTTCCAGGTGAGTAGAGATAATCAAACTGGAGCAGCGTTTGTGCGCGCATTGCCCGATGAAACTGCACGTAAGTATCGGTGTCAACAGCAGCCGGAAATAGCTCCCAAACGTTCTGACCCAGAATCGCTGACCGCGGCATTCCAACCATTTCACAGTAGCGATCGTTGGCATAGGTGTAGCGCCAATCGCGAGCGAGGATGTAACACCCATCGTTGATGCTAGAAAGTACCGTTTCTAGCTGTTCTTTTGCCTCCGTCGCCGCAGCTTGTGCTGCTTCGCCCTGGACCTTTTGTTCTAGTTCCATTGCCTCCTGTAAAGTTTGCAAGGCTGCTTTCGCGTTTTTTATAGCAGTGCGCCATGATAGATTGAATGAAGCGATCAATCCTGTCGCGATCAAAAACATACCCAGCCGAAAAATTGTCTCTACATTAACTATCTGTAAGGAATAGAACGGCTCAATAAAAAAATAGTTGATTGCCAGCGTGGATAAAATTGTTGCCAGAAACCCAGCCCCGAAACTGCCATACCACGCACTCACCATCACCGCGATGAAAAACAGCGGCGTCGTGGTTGGGTAGAGCCACGGTAAAAGCGATCGGGTTAGCGCCAGTGCCAGAGCCACGGAGAGGGTCGCGACACCATAGGGAAGTAGTCGAACATCTCTGAAAATGCTGTTGATTTCCTCTACACTCACCCTTTGTACTCCTTATCCGAAAAATATCTTGCTCGCAGCGCCTTACTGCATTCGCGAAGCGTTGCATCTGACGAATTACCTAACTCATCCAGCCATATCTAAATTTGCTTGAGTGCCAAGCGAGAAGGCGTAGCGTGTCCATTTTCCCAACGATTAATCGTGGGAAAGGTCATCCTTAATTCATCCGCCAACTTTTTCTGAGACAGGTTCAGCCCTGGCCACCGTTCTCGCACCAAATTACCGATCGCTGGTTTTTGCGCCCTAAGCCGTTCTATTTTGAGAACCCTCAGAAGTAACAGGTATAAAGCTGTTTATATTTTACACTTTTGATAGGCCCTGGAGGTCAATCATCTCTCTCAAGATAGGTTTTAGTTGTCGCGGCTTGAACATATAGAGGCTTCAGCTTACCAACGCGTGTCCATTACCGGGGACAATTCGGCTTTTCTTGAAAGTCTCTGACTTGTACCCAAAAGCTCGATTGTCGATCGTGCTGTGGCTGATTTTAAACACGGGACAGGCTTCGGTTTTTTTCATCGCAGAAAGCTCTATGGCCTGGGATGACTTTGTGACATAGTAGATCGTAACTGTATGGTTTGGTCGTGAGGGGAGTGAACGCTATTAAGACGAGGGACTATCTATAGTATCTTTCCTAACAGCCTTGGCGACTGTTATATTATTTCGATTTAACCGGATTTGATATGAATCATGATTCATGACTCCGCTCAAAAATGGATACTTGCTTTCCGACAGGAGTCGTAAGCCGCTCAAAATGTTAGACCAAACTTTAATCTCCCAGATTCATCTGTGGAGTAAATCTAAAATCTACAATCTACAATCAACTAAATGCCTTTGAGTAGCGATCGCCAATCCCTACACCGTTTCAGGTAAATGCGAGCTACATGATCGCTGGAATTTGTTCGCAAACACTCTTCAAATAATTTTCCCGCTTCTCGGAATTCCTTGCGCTCGCACAGTAACATAGCTTCATTATATAGAGCCAAATTTGCTAGCTTTGCCGACAGAATTTCCGGGGGATCAGCATCAAATACCTCATAGACTACGACATATTGAGATTTTCCTTTTACCTGTACTTTATCCACAATCCTAATAGCATAATCGTTCGGATTTCGCAACCGTTCCAAAGTCTGCTGAGAAATTAGCAGAGGAACGCCGTAATCTTTGGTTAATCCTTCAATGCGAGATGCTAAATTAACAGCATCGCTAATCACAGTGCTATCCATTCGGCTTTTACCCCCAACTGTCCCCAGCATCAAAGAACCAGAATTGATGCCAATTCCAATTTGAATCGGGACGTAGCCGACGCCTTGACGGTATTCGTTGTAATTTTTCAGGATATTTAGCATTGCAATACCCGCTTTCACTGCATCATCGGCAAAGTCGCTAAACAAAGCCATAATTGCATCGCCGATGTATTTATCAATAAACCCGTTATTGCTAGTAATGGCAGGCTCCATCCGCGAAAGGTAAGCATTGATAAATTTAAAATTTTCTTGGGGAGTCATAGTTTCGGAAAGCGTTGTGAAGTCGCGAATATCCGCAAAGAGCACGGACATTTCCTGCTGCACTTGGTCGCCTAAATGGACATCTATAATACTTTCATATCCCAACAAATTTAGAAATTGGTGAGGCACAAATCTACCGTAGGCATCAGTTAACTCTGATTCGGCATCCAGGGATTTTTCTAAATTTTGGTTGAGGTCAAATAGTTTCTTAATAAATAAATGGCGATCGGCTTCAGCTTCTTTGCGTTCCGTAACATCTTGAAAAACAGCGATCGCAAAAGCAACTTTGCCACCCTCGTCAAAAATTGGCGTTCCCCAAATCTCTAGGGGAACTTTCTTGTCTGGTCGATGAATTTCCAGATCATCAGCCGTCGCGTTTTCGCCCCTCAAAGCTCGGACGATCGGCAACTTCTCGAAAGGGTAAATAGTCTCAGTTCCCGCGATATAAATTTGATAACTTTCTGACAAATCCTCCACTGAATTTAAGGACAAAACTCCTTGACAGAGTAACTGCTGTCCGGCGTGATTTACGTAGTAAGGTTTGCCTTCAGAATCCAGCACGAGCACACCTATGGGAATCGCTTCGAGAAATTGAGCCAGCTTGATTTCGCCTTCGCGGACCGCCTCGAATGCGCGAGAGCGTAACTCAGTTTCAACCGTATCGGAATGTTCAGCAGTAGTTTCCAGCAAGATTTCCAGATCCGCTTTTTCCTCCTTCAAGTCTTCCACTTGCTGGCGCAATCTTTCTATCTCTAAAAGTAGCTGTTCTCTAGATGGTTGTTCTTCCAGCATAACTCGAGAATTTGCGCCTCGACTAACAAAAAATTGCTTAACATCTCGCACCCTAAAAGTAATCGTGTTTTTATAGAAAATCCAACTGCAAACCAGGCATCAGGCGCTGAAAATTCCTCAAAGATTTACCGTGCCAAGCTATGCTTTGAGAGCCTTGTACCGCCATTTGCACCCTAGCTGTTTTGCGGATCTCGATAATAAACTTCGATAGCATATTGATGCCAGAACTGTTCAAAAATTCTAACTGCTGCAAATTGAGGGTAATTTTCGTCGGTTCCAAGTCGGCAACCTTCGTCAGAAACTGCGCTATCGGCGCGTACTCTGCAGGCCCGCTCAGCCTTAGAGATCCAATAAAACTCACTGTTGTCGTTGTTGGATCGTAACAGATCTGGTAATCTTCTGTATTAATTTCCATAGCCACAAAAAAAACTTCCTTAGATATTATCGATCGCCAGCGTTGCTTATACTGTTAATTGCACCATAGTTGTCACCGCAATTACTTCCGGGTCTTGCTGCACAGTCTGGAATTTCCAGCCAAGTTTGGCGGTATAATCGGTGAGCATGGTCAACAAACCCAATCCAGAATTGGTACAGTTGTCGTCAGCAGCATTTTTTTCCAGCCGCTCAATGTAAAGTTCGCTGGGTTCGGAGGTCAGCAACTGCTGAATATAAGCCTGAAACTTGTCCACAGCTTGCGGAGAGATGCTGTTAGCAACTGAGAAAATCACTCCGTCGCTCTCTAATTGCAGTTTAATATCGATCGGGTACTCCGAGGTTTCATCATTAAACTTCATGGCATTTTCCAATAACTCGTTGGCAATGTAGCTAACAGCGCTTTTTATTTCAGCTTGTCTTTCAATTGTCGAGGGTTCATCTTGGTTGCCCGGGAAAAAAGTTGTCATGTAGTCAGCCAGAAAATCCGCCGACAAACCGTTGTTACGCCACCGCTGCTTGAGAGGAACCGAACTCGGAGAAAATCCAATTATTAAGTATTCTTGGCTAGCGGGCTGCTCGATGAAATCGCCGAAAATCTGAGTCATATCGATGTGATAGCTAAAGTTTGAGATGAGGGGCATCACTGAACATATTTTAAACTTTAGAAGGGATATCCAAGTAGTTATTTTTGTTTGAGAACCAGCAACGTGATGTCGTCAAAAACTTTTTCTTCGCCGATGTGCGATCGCACGTCCTTAATTACAGCGTCCCTGATTTCGGCAGCCGAACGCTGCCAATTCATCTCTATTACCTGAATTAACCTCTCTAAACCATAAAGCCCTTTCTCCATATTTTTAGCTTCCGTAATGCCGTCAGTGTACAGCACTACCACATCTCCTGAATACAACTGCACACTTTTTTCAGCAACAAATTCAGCAATATCTGCATCCAGCCCGATCGGGAAACCTAAATCGATCGTATCAAACCTCTGTGCACAACCATTACACCGCACAACAATCATTTCTTCGTGCTGGCCGCTCAACTTCAGCATCCCCTCCTCATAGTCTAGCAAGGCAAGGCTAGCATTTTTGTCGGATTTCATGCGCTGCACATTATCGTAAATTACACTGTTAATAGCACTTAAAAATCTTACTGGGTCTGGTTCATTGTAGGCGAGCAAAGTTCGCACTGCCGTTTGAACCATAATCATTAAAACACCACTCTCCAATCCGTGTCCCGTCACATCGCCAATGCCAATTTTTATTCTACCTTTGTGCTGGAGTACGTCGTAATAGTCGCCGCCTACTTCCTCTGCAGCCTCCATAAATCCCGCAATATCTAAGCCGATAACTTCCTTAAGTTCTCGCTCTTTCGGCAGCAGCATCTGCTGAATTTTGCGAGTAACCTCTAGTTCGGCGCTCATTCGCATATTTTCAGCTTTTAGGCGATCGTTGAGAACGGTAATTTTTTGATTTGCACCAACTAAGGCATCCGCAATCTTGTTAAACGCACCCACAACTTGCCCCAGTTCATCTCTATTATCCAAAATAATTTTCTGGTCGAAATTGCCAGTTGCCATCTTTTTTGACGTTTCGTCAAGAACAAATACAGTTTGCATAACTGCCCTGTAAAAAGACACAAATAGATAAATAACGAGAGCTAATATTATTAACACTAAAATAAAAATTAATGCTCTCCTATTAACAAAAGCATCAATCCGGTGCTGAAGAAGAAAATCTAACTCATTTACAGTTTTGTCCCCGAGTTGAAAACTTGCATTTAAAGCCAAATTGCTTCCAGTGATATAGGCGTAATATTTTAGAGATACAGTTTGATATATTGTTTTATCTAGTTGCTTAGTTAGCTGCTTAACCAAAGAGTTAAACCTTATTAAATCCTGTGTTAATGCCGAGCGCAGATTCCCCTGACGATTATTGCTAAATGCTACCTCCATATTAATTGCCAAATCATCATTGATTTCTCTCAATCTGGTCGAAAGAGTAATTAGTTGCGCTCTTTCCTCTGGTGTGGCATCGGAACTGAGGCTAATTTTTTGAGAAACAAGCCTAATATCTGACAAAATTTTTTCCATTTCTGGAAGCTGACGCCAAGTAGCATTTATTAAATAATAGGTATCCAAATCTGGGTCGGAAATCAGATTGGAAGTATCGCCGACGCGAGCACTCAGCCTATCAATGTCTGTAGCTAAACGTTGATATACAAAATCGTAAGTTTCTAAACTCCACTGGCTGCGGCGAACTTTGAAATTTTGCCAATCTTGATAAATTTTAATAAAATTTTTCCTGGACATTAATAGGTTTCCGAGTTGAATATCGGTATTAACCAGGGATTGAAAGTTCGCGTCCATCTTAGCTTCTAAATCTGCTTTCGTATCTGGTAGGCTTAAATTTGTATTTAAAGGCTGATAATTTAAGACTTGAAGTTTCGGTATGTATTCCCTCAAATGCCGCAGCGGTCGCAGGTATTCATTACCGTAGATTTCTTTTTGAGTAAAATCGACCCTGCTGTTAATTTCGGAAATCAGCAGGTACATGACCAAGGTTAACGGTATTGCAAATAGAAAACCGATTAAGGTAAATTTTTGAGGATAGCTCAGCCGATTCATTAAATGGATTCCCAGAGATTTTCTGTTCATAATCGATAGATTTCAACAATATTGTACTAAAAAAGTAGCGATCGCTACTCAAGTATTTTCGGAGACTATCGCTCTAGAAAACCACAATGCTAATATAATTAATCAGCGATAGCTGATTTAATCTCTAAGGCATTTTCGTCCTGTTGCAACAAATTTTGCGGCATCCCTGTGATATCCTTGGCTCAGCTAGCCTCCCACAGTCTAAAACACGTTTAGCAGTTTTGGAACGCAGAATAGTAATTTGTACTGAGATTATGGGGCAGTATTAGAGGCTTTTAAGAATATTTACTTAAGCATAAATTTTTCTTAATACCCTGAGACAAAAAGTAAAAATTAAGTAATAACTGGGTAGTGCAAGTTTCCTGAAACACAACTGCCACCAGCGAGTAGGAAATACTTGCGCCGCACCAGCAACCAGCAGTCAAGTAGGTTCTGCACAAAGGAACCAATAGCACCAGCAATAGTGTCTAAATAAGTATCTGCAGTTGAGTGTTCAGGAGCGATCGCGCATTGTGTAAAGTGAGGCAGAGGGCGTATGATGAAAAGAATCTCCACAAATAAATTTCCCAACAATAAAAACATAGAGCAAAAGCAGCCCAATCCTGTAATCTTGGCTTTGGTGCTGACAGGAATTCTGGTATGGGAAATGTATCCGGCGCTAAGACACACTGCTGCGGCTAACGCGGGCGCTCTCAAATCTTCCCTTGCCCAGTTGGAAAGGCAACAGCAGCAAACCGCGCAGCAATTTTCCTCAGCAGCGGTGCCCCAAAAAATCAGCTATTCGCTATTGGCACTTAATACTCTAATTTCCGAACCGGGCAATTTGGCCGAGGCTAGAGGCCAAAATCCCCCGAAGCAATTGCCCGCAACCGTAGCAGCAGCAGTTCGCCGAGAGTTGTCGGACTCCACTGGCATTGCTGCTGACAAGTTGAAAGTAACTGAATCGAGCGGACACAATTGGCCGAATACTTGTTTAGGACTCGCGAAAGCGGATGAAATTTGCGGTCAAATGATTGTCGAAGGTTGGCGGGTTGTGGTTTCTGATGGTAGGCAAACTTGGGTTTACCGTACTAATGGTAGGGGAAATATCTTGCGTTTGGAAAAAAAGTTAGCTAGGTAAATTTATCCCTGTGAATTCAAAAATAAACTTCCTTTTGGAACAGGCAAGATGCCTGTTCCACAAAGAGTGAGTTTTTTTGTGGGTGGGGATCACAAACAGGCAAGATGCCTGTTCCACAAAGAGTTTTTTTGTGGGTGGTTTCTTGTTGGCCGTTCATCCTAGCCCGCCCCTTGCTTTAATTTGGGAGTTGGTTTCTTTCGATGATGCCGCCGCCCAACAGTACGTCTCCGTCATACCAAACAGCCGCTTGTCCGGGGGTAATGCTCAACTGCGGTTCGTCAAAAATCAACTTAACTCTCGTACCGCCGGCTTTTTCCTCTGCTTGGGAGGATTCCACAGGAATAATTGTAGCCGGGACGGGTTGCGATCGATATCGAATCTGTACCTGAGCCCGAATCGGAGCCGTCGGCGCAGCCACAGAAACCCAATTCACTTTCTGGACAGTACATTCAGATTCTACTGCCAACTGTCGATCGCCCACAATTACCCGATTGCCAGCAGCATCAAGTTCAATCACGTACAGCGGTTCCGGTGCAGCAATCCCGAGTCCCTTCCGCTGGCCGATAGTGTAGTGGTGCACACCGTCATGCTGTCCGAGCACCCGCCCTGACTTGTCCACAATGTCACCCTTTTGCGGCGCAATGTACTTATCCAGAAAAGCCCGCATCGAACCGTTACTTTCCACCAAGCACAAATCCTGACTTTCCGGCTTATCAGCAGTTGTCAAGCCAAATTCCGCCGCAATTCTGCGAGTTTCTGTCTTGGTAATTTCCCCCAAAGGAAACTCCGTACCCGCCAACAAATCCTGTGTTAAATCATACAAGAAATAAGACTGATCTTTCGCAGGATCGATCGCCCGCAGCAACTGATAGCGACCCGTAGCAGCATCGTAAGTAATGCGAGCGTAGTGGCCTGTAGCGATTTTTTCAATTCCGAGTTCTTCGCGAGCATACTTGAGCATCGGGCCGAACTTCACAGTTTTATTGCACTGCGAACAAGGCAAAGGCGTAACTCCTGCGCTGTAACCCTCCACCAAATAATCGACAATACTTGCCTGAAAGACCTCGCGGCTGTCAACAATGTGGTGGGGAACGCCCAAATCTTCGCAAATTTTAGCGGCATCGACCATTCCCTCAGAGCAGCACTGACCTTTGCCCTTCATCAACCACAGCGTTAAACCCACCACTTCATATCCCTGATGGTGTAAAATTGCGGCTGCTGCGGAACTATCGACCCCGCCGGAGAGGCCTACAACAATCTTGTTCATGGTTGGGGAGAAATTGCTATTTTACCGTTACTTTGTTCGATCGAGCTAATTTATTATACCACAAGTATACTACAACTTGCCACTGCTGCTGTTAGCTGAAATTTTAGCACTAATATGACTATTCAAAAATTTGTTGTCACCGCCGACCAAATGCGGCAAATAGAAACCAGAATCTTTGCTGCTGGAATGCCAGCCGCAGCTTTAATGGAAAAAGTCGCGGGACTGATTGCTAGACGCATTCAGGCGCTTTTGAAAGCGGAAGGAAGTTCGGCAACTAGCAGTGTACGGGATTTAACGGATAGAAGAAAAAGGGAAGAAGGGAAAAATCTTGTTAATTCTCAATGGCCTGTTATCGGGGTATTGGTTGGGCCGGGACACAACGGCGGCGATGCTTTGGTTGTTGCCCGCGAATTGCACTTTCAAGGATTTCAAGTAGTTATTTACTGCCCCTTTTCTAAACTCAAAGAGCTAACAAAAAATCACGCTGATTATGCGCGTTCTTTAAATATTCCATTTGTTGATAAAATAGAACTGCTGAAAAACTGCGATTTACTCGTAGATGGTTTATTTGGCTTTGGATTAGAACGAGAAATTACTAACCCCACAGCCGCCGCTATTGACGAAATAAATAATTTAAATATTCCCGTTTTGAGTATAGACATTCCATCGGGAATTCATACAGATACCGGAGAAGTTTTGGGGACGGCGATCCGGGCAAAACATACATTATGTTTGGGCTTGTGGAAAATGGCATTTCTGCAAGATAGAGCGTTAGAATATATCGGTCGTTCCGAATTAATTGATTTTGATATTCCCGCAGCAGATATTGCAGCAATATTGGGCGAAACGCCAGCAATACAACGCATTACAAAAGCCTCGGCAACTCAGCATTTGCCGTTACCCCGATCGCCAATTTCGCACAAATACACCAACGGTCACTTACTAATTATTGCAGGTTCCCGCCGCTACAGCGGAGCCGCAATTTTGGCAGCATTGGGAGCAAGAGCAAGCGGCATCGGAATGCTGTCAATTGCTGTTCCTGAGTCGATTAAATCGATGTTGAGCAGCCAGTTGCCAGAGGCATTAGTTATAGGATGTCCTGAAACCCACAGCGGTGCAATTAGCGAATTGCCAGTAGCAATTGATTTGAGTACCTATGATGCGATCGCCGCAGGGCCAGGTCTGACATTGGAAGCGGCAATAGCTGTAGAATCTGTACTGGAGAGCGATCGACCTCTGGTTTTAGATGCTGACGGTTTAAATATCCTCGCTCAACTCGGCACAGTCCCGATTTTGTCCGAACGCTCAGCACTGACAATTATCACGCCTCATCCAGGCGAATTCAAGCGTTTATTTCCCGAATTAGCCGAGCAAATCGGCGACGATCGAATTGCCGCAAGTCAAGCAGCAGCTCAGCTTTGCGGCGCAACGGTATTGCTCAAAGGAGCCAGAGTTTGCATAAGTTGGAAGTATGAGGGCGATTCCCTACGGGATAGCTATGCTTCACGTACCATCACCTACCTCAATCCCGAAAGCACCCCAGCCCTCGCCAGAGGCGGCAGCGGCGACGTTCTCACAGGCTTGTTAGGGGGACTATTAGCAAGTGCGATCGCCCGCAAATCCCCTCCCAAATCAGTTGCTACAACAGCAGCTTGGTGGCACGCTCAAGCCGGAATCATGGCTGCTAAAGAACGGACGGAATTAGGAGTAGATGCCTTTACTTTGACACAGTATTTAATTCCAACATTGCGAGACTTTGCTGAGTAAACAATCAACATGAGTTGGTAGGGCGCGTACTCCGCATCTTTGTATTTGGTAGGTGTGCACCGCGCACCTTGGCATTTTGTAGGGTGTGCACCGCGCACCTTACCCCTTGGTTTGTATTGACAACGGAAGTCCTCCTAAAAATATTACAACTTGCATTCCTTACGACAAACCAACGAGTAACTCAAACGAGTGACACTCACATGAGTGACACTCCAAAAAGTGACTGTGCATCCACAAATCCCACCAGTTATACCTGAAATATCAAAGACCAAAACTTAAATATTGAGAGGAACCACATTATGTACACCGAAGAAAGAAGCTTGAACAATGAAACTATGGCTCTCGTCGCCGATACTAATGCTCAATCAAGTCTTGCATTTGCTGAAACCACGGGAGTAAACAAACCCACTTTACAAATGGGTTCAACAGGTCAAGCTGTTAAGGAACTACAACAGCTTTTATATCATTGGGCATATTATTTCGGCCCGATTGACGGTATCTTCGGCGTTCAAGTTCAAAACGCTGTCAAAGGGTATCAACACCGCGTCTTTTTAAAAGAAGATGGGATTGTGGGCCCTATCACTTGGGAAGCACTATACTCTGGTGCACCTGTGAATATGCCGATCGTCATGAAGGGCAGTTCTGGTAATGCTGTTAAAATTGTTCAGAATGTCTTGAAAATCAATGGATACTATTTCGGTTCGATTGACGGATTCTTCGGGGCGATGACAGATGTAGCAGTGCGACAATTGCAACTCAGCAAGGCTTTACCGCAAGATGGTATTGTCGGCTATAGAACTTGGCACGCCCTCAGCAAGTTACCGCACTAATGACGGGTTGGATTCACTTTCAGTCATCGCCAACAATTGGTAGCTCAATTAGGGATTTAGGCTTTGCCTAAGTCCCTAATTATCGTTAAGGGGAAGGCAGCGCGCGGGAAGGGCCATCGCAAATTCTGTTACCGTTCTCGGCGAGGAAAAATATTCTCGACTTTTCCGTGTTTATTTGTTACTATATCTTAGGAAATTGGGAGTCACAATCCGGTCTATTTCCCTTCAGCTTTAGTTGTAAATAGTTGCACTCATAAAAAAATTATTATTCCGATACTTACCTAACAAGACTTAGGCATGGGGGGCTGATTCCCGGTTTCTACGAAAAACTCCAGGTTTAGTAACGAGAAATCTAGGAATCAACCGGGTTTTTAAGCCAAGCGCACGCAAGTCCCGAACTAGCCTTTGATGAACTTTTCTAATTTGTGAGCCATCTTCTCGACAATTCCCTCTGAAGTATCTGCCGCCGATGATTCAGCTTCAATAAGCTTGACCACATCCTCTGAAAGATTCAGCAACTGCACTAATTTTTGATAAGCTGCGGCTTCTTCTGCGTTAATTTTTGGTTCATCGGGAGTACGAGAACTAGATGAAATCACTTCATAGCCGAGTTGCAAGACTAATTCTTTTTCATCTTGAGTTTCTAGTTGGCCGATCAACTCGTCCAGGGGGATATTTTGCATGATGTAATCCCGCAGTTCTTGTTGCATTTGTTGTCCGTCGGTATCTGGGGCAAACAAACTACAAAAGCGATCGAGCATTAAATTAACTTCTTCTGTCGCGAGTTCGCCGTCAGCCCAGGCCATAGAAGCAACAATTCTCAGCAGATTCATCTGGCGGGGCGTAATTGATGGAGGAGGGGGGGTTTGCATAATCAAAATTGGTTATTGGGAATTGGGAATTGGGGATTGGGAATTGGGAATTGGGAATTGAGCCTGATTCCTTCTGGTCTTTTCTTTCCCGTTCCCCTTCATTTATGTCACAATTTTGATAGAGGAACTCCCAGCCATCCAGTAAAGTTTTGTTTCTGAATAGCCGTGGGCTGTTCCACCGGCATGATCGAGTAGCGGCCAGGCCGGGGCGGCGCGAGAGTCACACGACAAGTCCGCAGTTCGTCTTGGTGAAAAACTGTCACCTCTATTGTGTCCCCCGCTTGATAATCTTTAAGCCTCTCGCCCACTTGTTCTGAATTTACCCGAAAACCTTCGATCGCCAGCAACTCGTCCCCAGCATCAATTCCTGCCAATTGTGCCGGAGATCCTATTTCGACAAATTTCACCATTTCCCGTCCGTTTTCGGCTCCCAACGTCCAACCAATGCGAGGTGTTTGATCACTTTCATCTACCCAAATTTGCAGCCCGAAAGGTTCCAGATATTGGTTGTAAGGCAACTCTTCTGTGCCGTCTATATAGCGCGCGAAAAAGTCGCTCAAATCGATGCCGGCGACGGACTCGATCGCACTTTGCAACTCTTCGGGAGTAAAGCCTATTTCTGCTGGCAGCGAATGAGCATTTGACTGTCCGTTTGATGTTTGATGCGCCGGCTTGGCGTCTGTTCCCGACTTCTGTTTTAAATTGCCGTTTTCAGGCGAATTAGCATTGCCAAACTGCTGCCACATCAAACGCATCACATCGTCGAGCGATCGCTCATTGCCGTGTCTGGCTCGAATCAACAAATCGAGCAAAAACGAAACAACTTCCCCTTTCAAATAATAGGAAATCTGCGAATTATCGCTGTTAGCATCCCGGCGATAAAGTTTAATCCAAGCATCCCAGCTCGACTCGCTGACCGGCTGCACGCTCCGCCCCGGAGTCGTCTGCAAGCGAGTGATTTCCTTAGCCATACTTTGGAAATAACCTTTCACGCTGTAGATACCAGCTCGAAAAGGAATAACCAAATCGTAATAACTGGTAGTGCCTTCAGAGAACCATAAAGAAGGAGTGTAATTTTCTTTTTCGTAGTCAAATACTTCCAGAGCTTTCGGTCGAATGCGCTTGACATTCCAGAGGTGAAAAAACTCGTGAGCTACCAACTGAATAAAGCGTTCATACTTTTCCTTAGCCCGAAAACCAAAACGCGGATAGTTGAGAGTGCAACTCTCCTTGTGCTCCAAACCGCCAAAACCAGAGCCGGACAAATGCAGGAAAAACACATAGCGTTCGTAAGGCAAACCGCCGAACATTTTTGCCTCGACTTCGATCACTTTTTGGATGTCTCGAATCGCCCGCTCTGGTTCTAAATTCCCTTTTCCCCAAACAACTAGCTGGTGGGGTTTTCCCATCACTTCAAACTCGTACACTTCGTGATAGCCAATCTCAAAAGGACTATCGACAAGGGTGTCAAAATCCGCAGCAGCAAAAGTAAGATTTTGCCCATAAACAGGCGGCAAAGTAGTAACGGTGAGCCATTCGGGCTGCGGTGGCACAACGGTCACGGTGTAGGAGTTACTCTCAAAACCAGGCAAGAAAAAGCACAAAGCCGCCGGATTGAAATAACCGTGAGTCGAGTCTAAATGATTGGTTCGCACTGTCAGTTCGTTGGCAAAAATGCGGTAGAAAACCGTGACATCTGACACCGAATTTGTCTCGATTTGCCAGTGATTTTTGCTGAGCTTGCACCAAGGTAAAGCTCGATCGCCGGATAGCGAGCTAAAATCTTGCAGGTGGCGGGCGTACTCTCGAACCAAATAAGAACCGGGAGTCCAGACAGGCATTTTTAAATCCAGAACCGGCTCCGACCAACCTTGCACGCGCAAAGTCACTTCAAACAGGTGGGATTCTGGATTGGGCATCGCCACCGAATATTGAATTGTCGGTGCTGTTAATTGCCCCTGACGGTTGTCGGCAGCCGACGAGGTATCCAAAGAAGTAACATCAGTCATTGACTTGCCAAATTAATCAAGTGCTTGAGGTTGATCAAATGGATAGTTTGGCGGTCTGGATCGATTTTGATCCAACCTTTACTATCGAGTTTTTCCATAATTTTGCTGGTTTCATCTAGGGTGATATCTGTGACATCAGCTAAGTCTTCATAAGGAATATTGAAGATCTCTTTGCCCTCAGCAGTTTTCTGACCGTAGTTTTCTGCCAGCTCGACTAAAGTATTTGCTAGTTTAACCGCTGGCTGGCGGTTTCGGAGTTGATAGCGGTGATTGGTTTGGCGGAGCCGCCGCACCATTAGTTGCAGCATCCGGTGGTGCAATTGCGGGTCTTTAAACAGGGTTTGGATAAATCGCTGAGCTGTGACGCTCAGCAGCCGCACGGGTGATAGAGCAAGTACGTCATTTGATCGGGGAGATTCGTCCAGAATGGCCATTTCGCCGAAGAAGGCACCCCGTCCTAAAATAGCCATTGATACAGCTCGATCGTTTGACAAGCGCCGAACTTTTACCCAGCCAGACACGACAAAGTAAATCGCGTTGCCCCAAGAATCCTCCATCACTACAGCTCGGCCCGGGGGATACTCATGCTTGACGGCATTTGATAGCAGCCCTCCCAAGGTTTCTGGGTTAGCACCCTTAAATAGAGGGAATAGCTCACTGAAAGCTTCTGTCTTCATGCAAACTCGCGGAGGTGGGAAATATGATTAGGCGACACCCAACAGCTAGGGAACGATCGATGTTTGGGAACACAAACAATCCGTTGCTCCTTTAATTGATGATAAGGGTGCAGAGGCCCGGTTCACGTAAAATTGGCAGATTCTTTAATCTTAAACGGGTTTACAAGCCTGCCACTGCCTGTTGAACTTTGCCCAACAGAGGTTCTATGTATTCTGGCCAGCCGATCGCGATTGACTGCGTGTGGGCCAGAGTCTCCGGCTCGATCGCATCTGCCGTCCACCTCAGCGGTTGACCTTGCAAGTCGCAACAAACCAATCCGGCTGCTTTGGCTAGAGCCAGAGGGCCGGCGGTATCCCAAACTTTAACTCTGCCGTTGAGATACAGGTACAAACCGGCTCTACCGAAGATAACTTCCATCACTTTTAAGCCAAAGCTGCCCAGTGAGTAAAATTCTGCTCCGGGGATGCTGTGGGCGATCGCCTGGGCGTAGTTTTTTTGGTCTTTGTCTCCGAGAACAATTTTACAATTTTCCGCTGTCGGAGCCGGGGGTTTGCACAGCGCGATCGGCTGCGGCGCTTGGGTTCCCCCACTTTGGAACAATCCCCAATCTTTGCCACCAAAATACATTTGGTCAAAAGCCGGGGCGTAGAGCCAGCCGGCCACCGGTTCTCCTTCAAGCAGCAGCCCCACCATCGAAGCGTAGTGCAATTTTCCCCGAATAAATTCTTCAGTCCCGTCGAGGGGATCGATGCACCAGAGGCGCTGGTAATTGGCGCAGTAAGCTGTTCTGGAGGCCGCGTTTTCCTCGGTGATCCTGCCGTCTTCAGGAAACAAAGCGCTAAATGCGGCCGATAGTTGTCGGTCTAGGTATTGATCGATACTTGTCACGTAGTCGTTGGGCCCTTTCTCGGAAACTTCAAAAGGTTCGGCTGCTAGCTTGTAAGCTTCTTGACCGCTCTCGCGCAGGGTGTAGCGAATTTTTTGGTCTTGCTCTGGAGAAATATACATGAGGTTAAACATAAATGCTTCAACTAACTTCAGCATAAAAGCTTAAGTCCTTTGAATCGATGGGCGCGTGTCACTGTTTTTGACTCATACAGGATTTGCGCGCCGGTGCCGAGAAACCCGGTTTCTTTACCATCTGGGCTGTTGCTATACAAGCCCCAGACAGAATTGCGCGACGCCCAACTCGGCAAATGCCCCCGCCACGTCCTGCGAACCCTCAGAGACCGCTTAAATGCCACCGTCCACGCCGGATGGCGAAGCGATATCGTTGAGCGACAAGCTGCGATCGAAAATTTCTTCTAAACCCGAACATTGGGCCGCCGCCGGCAAGTTGTCCCAGCAAGTCAGCAGCGACGACTTGATATTTTGTACGGGCGAGGACATTGGGATTCCAGTGGCGGCGGTGTGTGGCGAATCGCCCGTGAAGCGTAGCTATCCCGTAGGGAATCGCCCGAAAATTGTTGTATATTTCCACAATATCGATCTGCCACGCGGCCACCTCGCCCTGAAACTATTTCGTTTGGCTGACAAAATTGATGTGTTCATGGCCTGCGCCACCCCTCAAGCTGACTTCCTCCGTAGTTATTTAGCTATACCTGAATCCCGCATTTTAGTGCTTCTAGACCAGACAGACACTCAGTTTTTCACACCGGGCCCCGTTTCTGCCGAGAAAAAGCGGCAAACGGTTGTTAGCGTCGGATTAGAAAAGCGCGACTACCGACTCTTAGCAGCAGCAACTGCTGACTTAGATGTTGAGGTAAAAATTAGCGGTTTTTCTAAAGATGCCAAAGCTTTATCGCAAGCTTTCCCCGATACTATGCCAGAAAATATGTCGCGCAAATTCTACGAATGGCCAGATTTAGTGCAGCTTTACCGGGATGCAGACGTAATTGCAGTTTGTTTGGTAGACAATAAATATGCTGCTGGAGTGCAGGCTTTACTGGAAGCAATGGCTTGCAAGCGACCGGTCGTCATTACTCGGACTCAAGGTATGGTCGATTATTTAGCGGCCCCGGATATTGCCAAAGTGGTAGATGTGGGAGATGCCGCAGGTTTGCGCGAGGCGATCGTCCATTTGCTAAAAAATCCTCAAGAAGCTGAATCTCAAGCGCAGCGGGGCTACGAAATGGTTGTGAACCAGCACAGCAGCGAACGTTATGTCGATGTTTTAGCCCAGAAGTTGCGATCGCTTTAATAAAAGTGTATGGTGCGCTTCGGCGCACCATAACTCACGCCTGGAGGATGCACAATGCACACCTTACTGCTATAGATAAAAAGCCAAACTATTTATTACCCAAGTCATATTTAAAAAATCATGAATTATGAGTGTCAGTTACTAATTAAATCTCACAGCATTTACGTCGTTAGTAAATAAACCGGGTTGTTAAAACATAATCGAAAGCCTTAAGGAAGTATTTTCGTTCATCAAACCCGGTTTCTGTACCTAGAAATGTTTCACTCAAAACTCACAAATTAAAACTATTAAGATTCCCGTCCACTCGCCCACTTATCCCGCCATTTCACAGTCCCTTCCGAAACTAAAACCCAGCGGCGACAAACCAGATTTTCTCGCAGCGGCGACTGTCCTTCCCGTAGCAGCGCATACTTATAAGAAATCAACTTCCCCGCACTTTCATTAAAAGGAATTTCCCCAAACCAAGTATTAGTATTGATATACTCCAACGGGTAACCCTTACTAATATCCCAATTCCCCAATTCAGGACAATCTCCAATCACCACAATTCTTTCACCAGGTTGAGTTCTAACGCTGTTAAGCTGCGCCCGCACAATAGTTTTCGCCTTAACTCGCTCTCCGACGCGACTAAAAATCATTACTTCCCGCGCACCCAGCTCTAAATTGTACAGCATCCCATCTTTAACTTCAAACTTACGGCGCGATAAAACCTCCGTATGCTCTCCATCAGGCAGCTCAGTATCAACCTCTTTAACTGTAACAGCATTGCCACGATTCATCGCTACAAACACCACCGAATCGCGATAGCGGCGCACGTAACAATAAACATCAGCAGTTAGATATTTTTGCCACTGACTCCCCATCGAAATAGCTGGATTCAGCCGCCGTAATCCTGACAGCAAACGCACAGCTCGGTAAATCGGCGAATCAGTATCCCACTTGTCCATCATCGGGCGGTTGTAGGGGTCATTCCCCCCATCTGTATCATCGTGCAGATACTGTTCGGTGCCGTAATAAATGCAGGGAATGCCGCGAGTCGTCATAATTAAACATATCGCCAACTGCAGCATTTCGGGATCGGGATTCAACGACTGAAACCGCGGCATATCGTGGTTGTCAATAAAAGTAATCAACTCCGTCGCCCCGTAGTAGCGGTGATCCAAATTCAGTACATCTTGGACTAACTTAAATCCCGCCTCCGCACCCTTTCCCAATACTTCTCGAATTGCCACGCACAGACCAAAATCTAAAATAGTCATCCCCGACTCGTTGGCAAATTCCACAGAACGATCGTTTCTAGGGTCGCTGTAAATCCATTCGCCAAAAATGAAAACATCAGGTCTGTGTGTTAAAATGTCAGCATTAAATTCCTGCCAAAACCAAATAGGCATATGCTTGACTGTATCAACCCGCAAAGCATCAACTCCTCTGTCCAGCCATTGTTTAATTGCTGACTTAATGTAATTGCGGTATGCAATATTGTTTTCGTTGAAAGTTGCTAAACCCGACAGTTCGCAGTTTTGGACTTGCCATTCATCTTCCCAGTTTTTGACTGCCCCGTAGTGGTGATACCAGTTATCTTCATCGTCATTAAAGTCAGCTATTTTTACGCCGTCGTCGTATAGTTCTCCTTTTTTTCCACTAAAATCTGGGTTGCTGTGATTGCAGACAATATCGAGTACGAGTTTCATATTTCGCTGGTGTAACTCGTCTACTAACTTGTCAAATATGGTATTTTTAATTTCTTGTGTTTGGTTGATAGAAGGATTGTCGCCTTTGGCAATAAAGCGGGGATTGAGCCGCTTGAAATCTTTAGTCCAGTAGCCGTGAATTGCAGCTTGTTCGACAAATAATGCTTCTACTTGCTCGAACAGTGGAGTCAGCCAAACTGCGCTAACTCCCATATCTTTTAAGTAATCGAGTTTGTCGATAACTCCCTGCAAGTCGCCGCCCCAATATTTGCCCCAATCTTTGCCTTCTGGATCGTAAAGTTCTGGGTTTGGGCCTTCGTTATTTTCGGGGTCGCCGTCGTAAAAGCGATCAACTACAATGAAATAAATTGTTTCTTGTCGGAATTCAATGTCTCTGGTGTAGAGGAATTCTAAATCCAGTTCGCTTTCTGGCTTAACTTCTTCTACCAGAGACTCAATTTTGTCTTCGGATTCTGTAACTTCGTATTGAGAGGAAGTTTGATTCGGAGTGACTGATGTCATGAGATGTATTTTTTTATATTGTAAGATTGGTCAGTTATTCGGAGCTAGAGTCGGAGATAGCTTTCCCCTCTGACTGACTTTTACAGCATCATACGGAATTTACTCGTTTAATGAAATCTTCCTTTAGACGGAGGGCAGACTCATCCTTGAGCATTAAGTGGATGAGAGTTAATATTTAGCGTAATTCTCTATCAAAGAGGCAGAGCCTCAAAAGCCTGCGCTACCATGCTGAGCCTGGTAACCAGAAAAGGTGTACGGTGTACTAATTGTGCGATCGTACTTTTACCCTTCCTTTCATTCCTCCCACCAATTTTGGATATATTCAACACTCAAACCAGTAGTTTGACTAATAGTTTGATTGTCAAGGACATTGAGAAGTTGCCTAGCAATTTCTAGAGCCTTTTCTCTCATTCCTAGCGCGACTCCTTCTTCTCTACCTTCTGCGATGCCTTGTTCTCTGCCTTGTGCAATCCCTTTTTCAATTCCCTTGAGCAAAACACCTTGCTGATCGAGAATAAACATTTCGCGTTCTTCTAAATCGGCAAACTCCTCTGGATTCACATTAGTTTCATTAGCAATCGCAAAGGCTTGCTGTATTTCCAATACTGTTTCCATTGTTGACGGCACTATTTCCAAGCTGGGAGCATTTCTCATAAAATAAATCCACTTGTCAGTCAAAGTTTCTAACTCATCCAATTGTTTATTGAATTTGGGCAATTCTATAAATATTAGTTCAATCTCTGGAGCGACATAAGCAAATAAACTTTTTTTTACTTAAACACAAAATGAGGAATTACTTGTTTGTCATTATGAAACATTTCAAAATCAGTAATTGTCAAAGCAATTACAGGTTTTCACTTAAAGTAACCTTGACTGCGAATCAGTTGAGTTGAGTAAGTTTTCGCAGCATTGTAAACCACCCTTTTCGCAAAAAATGCTACATTTAAAACTTGCCTTTCGATAATTACAGTTGCGCCTCCTGCAAGCTGGGCTTTGACATCCAGCTAAGAGTCTTTGAAATATGGAACTCTCGATCTTAAATACGGGTCGATAATTTCTAGGTCGGCGATGGTGGGGTTGCCATCATAAATCATGGCATTGAGAAAGCTGATTAAAATAGGTTGGCTTTCCTTGGAGCCGAATATTTTTTTGAAGGCAAACTCGATTTTGGGGTTAATGAATCTCACGGTCAATCTCTTTTAAAATGACTTACCGAAGAAGAATTCAGAATTCAGGAGCCAGAATCCATTCTGGATTCTGTGCGACACGATCGAGAATCCAGGTTTAAAGCCCCCGATTTTAATCGTGGATCACAAAAATTTCTTTCCGTGACCGTTACCCCTGACCTCAGGCATGGGTATTCTGAATTCTGAATTCTGTCTTCTGACTCCTTCTCATGTATTATTTTAACCCAGGGAGAAAATCGGTTGGATCTGTTAGGATTTGCAGCTATATCGTTTGTTCTGCAACTCTCCGGGGTGGGCGAGTTGCCAAGATATCGGATATTCTATCCAAGCTTGAGCGGGGGACTCCATCAGCCATTAGCCCTTGCTCTATGTTCTATTCTGTCCAATCGACTTGTCGAATCTCTTCTAGGGTCAGCTCCAAACATTGCGCGATTTGCTCATCGCTCAATCCTACTGCTTGCAAGGGTTGGATGGCCTCCATTTTCGCCTCCGGCTTTCCTCGCAAAAAATCAGGCGACTCTTCCTGTGACGTGCATATATTCAGTGAGCCGATTAAACTGGACTTCCCCCATAAAAATGTACTAACAGTCCTAAAACTCTTAGCCAATAAAGGATGCAACTATGGAGCTGAAAAATTGTACCCTTTTATAAGCAATAGCTGACGCAGGTGATCGCGCTCCTCTCTTGTAGATTCAATATAATTCCCGATCACAAACAGATATGAATCTTCTACATGGGTATACAAGTTTTTACTCAACAATTGAAACCTTTGTGATGAGAGGCTTTTGAGCCTGTGTAAGTATACTTGCAGGGGAAGTTCAGATTTAAGTAAGCTCAGCTAAAAAAACAGAATACCCAGAACCACGACTTCTTTAAGTGCTACGGCGATATAAAAGAAGAGCATTTTACGTTTACAGGACTTACGCAACTGGCACAGGTTGGGCAAGTGCGAGCGCCATCAGGCAGCGTCGCCAACAGTAACTCATCGGGGGTAGAGAACTCCGTGAGAGGTGCTTTGAGAGTCTCAAAAGCCTTGCATGTAGTTGCGCTCGTTAAATCTGACAGGAGTGACACAACTGGCACATGGCAAGCGAGCGCTCTCATCCTAACTGTGTGGTGATGACTGACTGTAACCTGGGGAAAGAGCTAGCAAGTGTGACCCGAGCGCGATGAAAGCCGTACCATCTGCTTTCTGCGTGAAGTTGCGAGCGAGCGTACAATATATAGCGTGTCAAAATTAAACTGATTGGCACTCTCAATAGTGGCGCTCGGAATGTTTTAATTATTGTCGGCATGAGATTTACCAAACTTAACTACTGTCAATATTTATTAAGCAGTCAAATCAACTATACGCTAACCCATTTGGCAGAGCATGTAGAAACAATCAGCCATTCCTGTAGATTAATCGGTATTTGAGAAAAGAAAAACTTACCCCTAAGTTATTATGGGAGAATGTGGCACCCCAGATTGCAGCTCATGTTGACGGTTATGTGATCTTTGATGATACAGTATTAGATAAAAGATACAGCGAGGATATTGAATTAACCCGCCGACAATATAGTGGTAATGAACATAAAGTAATCCCAGGTATTGGATTAGTTAATTGTGTGTATGTCAATCCTGAAACCGGAGATTTTTGGGTAATAGATTATCGAATTTATGACCCTGATGGGGACGGGAAGACCAAAATAGACCACTTGTTAGAAATGCTCCAAGGGGTAGTATACTCAAAGGACTTGGCTTTCAAAACAGTCTTAATGGACACATGGTATGCTAGCCAAAAAGTCATGGAAGCTATTGACAAGCTAGGCAAAATATATTACTGTCCGTTAAAGAAGAACCGATTGGTTGACGACACTCAAAATCAAGAAGATTATAAATCGGTTGAATCTTTAAGTTGGACGCCATCTGAACTAGAGTCAGGGAAAGTCATTAAAATAAAAAAGTTTCCCAAATTCAAGAAAGTGAAATTATTCCGAGTAATTGTTTCCACCAACAAGACGGAATATGTCGCGACTAACGACTTAACTCAGTCAGACACAAATGACGTACAAAAAGTGTGTGCCATTCGTTGGAAGATTGAAGAATTTCATCGAGAAATCAAGCAATTAACAGGAATAGAGGCTGGCCCGTGTCGAAAAGCTCGGATTCAAAGAAATCATATTGCTTGCGCTTTACTTGTATGGGTAAGGCTTAAAAGTTTAGCCGCTCAGACAGGTCGAACAATATATCAAATCAAACATGGGCTGCTATCAAATTATTTAATTGAGCAACTGAAACGCCCCCAGATTCCGATGTCTATTGTCTAAAAAATCTGACAATAAACTGAAAGCAGTTTTTATTAAGAAAGCTAACAACCGCGCTCAGACGGTTGGTTGATGAGTGCCGTCCCGATCGAGGGACGGCACTCATCAACCAACCGAGAGTAAAGTTTGGAACTTTTGGAGAGGCGATCGAAGCATTTGTGACAGTTGCGTAAGTCCTGGTTTAATTAGAGCGACCTACTTATCCGAAAAAAGAGCGATCGCCCGACATCCAACCCAACCCTAGCTAATTACAGCCACCGCAGACTCTGGCACCTGAGAATGCTCCACCCGAAAAACATTGGCGCTCAGATTAGCAACAACTTGTTTCCCCTGCTGCGTCAGTTCCAAATAGCCGATCGCATCCTTCACATACCGATAAACCACATTCCAATAAAACTTCGGATAACCATCCCGCAACTCCCCCGGATTCTGATAGCCCAAAACCCGATTTTGCCCAATCTCCTCAAACTCGTAAAACAGCGCCGCAATCTTTTGCAAATATCGCGGATCACTCAACTGACCAATTAAATCAGCAGCCCGAACTAAACCCGGATAATTTACAGTATCTTGATAATCTTCATCAGCAGGAACTGGGAAACGAGTCAGCTCAATATTACGCTTAACCAGCTC
Source organism: Microcoleus sp. S13_C5 (assembly GCF_036700845.1). NCBI lineage: Bacteria > Bacillati > Cyanobacteriota > Cyanophyceae > Oscillatoriales > Microcoleaceae > Microcoleus > Microcoleus sp. S13_C5. The sequence continues at coordinate 71,045 of NZ_JAUBPR010000007.1, read as the reverse complement.
AGCATCAATCAGTTTGTGACCGCCAAAACGCTCGTCAATAAACATTTTTCCGCGATCGACATGATAAGGCATTAAACTAGCATCCGTCGCCCCCGGCGGCAGCGTTAATTTCAGGTCGCCTATTCCCGTCGCATACAGTCCTAAATCTGTTCTATCTTGCCTGCAAACACCTTTAACATACCCGATATCGTGACATAGCAAAGCAATGTGGAAATGCAGCCAATCTTCGCAGGAAACACCCCCTTCGCGGATGTGTTTCCCACCCAGAATTGCTTGTCCCACCAAGGTTACTAAAATAGTGTGTTCGACATTATGGTAAAGAGCATCGCTATTGGCAATATTTTCTAAAGCCATACTTGCCACCCAAGCAATAATCTCGCCATAGTCAGATTTAAACCCGCCGTAAGTGTGGCGGTAGCCTTCAATCAGACGATTGACAAAAGCCTTAATCAGCAGTTCAGTTGCGTTAAACATATTCACTTCCCTGAGCCCACGTAGATTATTAAATTATTTTTATAGTTATTGTTTTTGCTGCTACCGTTTGATGTTATTTCTGGCTTAAGCGCCACGATGGATACCCACTCCTATCGAGAGGCATCCATTGATATTATCAACAATTATGGCTTAAATTATGGCTCTGGCAACTACCAGAGCGACAGACCCCATAAATAATTGATATCAATGGGCGATCGAGGTATGACACCCCTCAATCAGCAGTACGGTGTTACATCTTCCGCGCATACGTCAGTCGATTTTAGATTTTAGATTGACTCCACAGATACATCGGGGCGCGGGAAGTAGGATCTAAAATTTTGGGTTGCTCACCACTGTTGTCGGAAACTTCTCTCTGTTTTGGCTGACCCCGCCCAAAAACGAGAGCTATCGAAAGCTTAACCCCATTAATTCCTCCTACACAAGATTAAGCTTGCACATAGGCGGTATGTAGAAAAGATGGTGTCCCAATAACTGGATATCTCTCTCACAAGAACACCGTGCGAGTATAAGTTGGCACACCACTGAGTTACTGGTTGCTCTCTCACTGCAATGCTACCGAGCCACTGTCCCACTGGTTGCACGAGCCGATCGCGAAAAGTTAAGTCTTGGCACTGATTTTCCGGGAAAATATTTATAGTCAAGTTCATGATTGATCTCAGTAATCATTACTAACAAAAACTTATGAATCACCCGACTTAATCCTCAACGAAACCCACTGTTGCTCCGGTGACCTGAATAAATTTTATCCGTGACACTCGCCGCCCCCCAATGTGATGCGAAGAACCGCATTTGTGATTTAAAACTTGCTCAAGTGTGAGACAGATCACGCCCCCTGTTCCCTACAGAATGTATATTTAGATAGATGGCAATAAAATAAGACAGCATAACTTGCAACCCTCCGTCGCAGCTTCCCCCTCCCATAATCTGCGCTCTAATGCTCTGTATACTTACTAATATAAGGTTTCAGGCAATGATTAAACAAAAACATAAATATGCCGACCTTCCTCAACTTCCCCACACAGATACCGTGTTCCAAAAACTCCCTGTAGAAGTTAGAGAGTGGGCCCAAAGCTTGCCTTGGAACCAACGGCGCTATGTCTTGTCGCTCTGCTACATATTGTGTGCATCTACTCCCGACTTCCAAGCAGAATTTTTAGATGATTATACAGCCGACGGTTTAGTCTCAAAAATGTTTGAAGATGTAGATACTCTACACCGAGTCAAAGAGTATTTAATCAGATTTCGAGTCAAAAAACAATTAAACGAATCAGATTTAAGAAGCTACATCAAACAATTTTATATCCACTCAGCTCAACAATCGCGGCGAGAAACTGACCAATATTTAGAATCTGCACTCCGCTTCGTCTTGAGTACAGAAGAACGCAATAATGTTTTTAACTACATTTTGGGCTTTGAATTTATTAAAATTGTGTTTCAAATGAGCTGGTTGCAACACGAAAGATTAGCGAGACTACAAAAAAATCAGTCGCAGTTTATTGAAACCTATATTAAGCCGATTCAACACGCACACAGAGTTAATGGCATAATTCTACCGAAAGATGAGAGAATTTTTTTTGCCAGACGCACCTATTACGTTCAACTGCCTAACATTTCCTACAAAAAGCTCATTGAGTTAGTCCTGGCAACTTTTACTACAGAAATGGTGAGTAATTGCGGATTTTCTATCAGCCGCCACTCTCAAGCTCTGCGTTTTGACTGCGATTACATTTATGATCCAGAACCAGAAGAAGAAAGATTTCCTACTGACTTGCAATTTATTCATTGACTTTAGGTAGTAATGTGTACCATAGGTTGCTTTTTTCTCTTTACTTTTAGTTTGGCGTTGCGTACAGGAGAGTTTTTGACACATGGCACTTCGAGTCGGTAAGTTAAAACCGAGTTTTTCAGCCGGATTTGATATAAAATTAGGATGGCTGGATCAATTAACCTTCTGCTTGCATTTCTTCAATTTCAAACCAGCTAACTATCACTCCCGCGAGCGGAATAGGGAGAAATATGCCTAAAAGGCCTGCTGATCTCGCGCCTACTAACAGTGCAAAAAACACCACTACCGGATTGAGGTTAAGGGAATTTTGCATGAGTCTCGGCTGAATAAAGTTGTCTTGAATTTGCTGCAAAACAATGCAAGCTACCAATACTTTTAAAGCTAGCCACACATTTTGAGACAATACAATAAAACACACTAAGCTAATTCCCAGCGTCGCTCCGATTCCCGGAACTAAATCAAACAATCCGACAAGAAATGCTAAAATTAAAGGAAATCTCACATCTAACAGCAGGAAAATTACAAAGCTTGCTGTTGTCAAAAATAACATTAACAGAATTTGTGCCTGAAAAAAACCTAAAAAGTTTCGCTCTATTGTTAAACTTAAACGTCTGTGCAGGTGTCGAGGTATAAATTTTAGAACTAACAGCCACAGCCTCTCTCCATCAAGTAACATGAAAGAAGCCACCACAATAATTAATATTAAATTCAATAAATTGGTTAACAATACTTGTAAAAAAGCAATACTCGAAAAAACTCCAGCCAAAGCTTGATTTCGCAGTTGTTCCTCAATAACTCGCAGGTTAACTTGCAGGTTTCTCGCCCGCAGGAATGCTTCGATGCGGTCGGACAGAGGCGCCAGAGCATTCACAAATTCAGTCATGCTGTCAATTAATTGCTGCCCTTGAGATAAAAGAGTGACGCCTACGGTGACGGTGAGACCGCCAAAAACTAAAATGGTGAGCAAGACAACGAAGGCGACAGCTAAACTTCGCGGTAAAAATCTCTGGAGATTTCGCACCGGATAGTTGAGCAAAAAAGCCACGAGTGCAGCAATCGTGAAAACCGCGACTGCTGTTTCAAAGTAAGCTAAAAGTTGCAGTCCAGCCCAACCAGAAGCAAATAAAAGTAAAAACCGGACTAAGGCTAAATTGCTTAGCATATTCCAAAAATTGGGAGGGGTTTTCTCTGGCTCTTTCACAGGGATTTTTAGGGGTTAATAATAGCTCAAAAATATTGCAGAGTCCTCTTTTAGAATCGCACCCAAGATATATCAGCGGCTATCCCCCTCAAGGCAGAAAACAGATGTCGAAGGAAGAAGGAATAGGCGAGAAGGAATAGGGAAGAGGGAAAAAGGAATAAGCGAGAAGGAATAAGTTAGAATAAAGGCAGTAGGAAGGCAGCAGGCAGAAGCTAGAAGCAAGGCAGTAGGCAGTGTTTTCTAACTTCTGTCTGAGGCAAGGGTGCGTTCTGATCACCATAAGTTTGATCGTCACGAATGCCGAATGAAACACGCCCGCGATCGAACAAACAGCCTTTCTGAGTCTAAAACCGCCTCGCCAACTCTTTGGGATGGCAGTACTTGTCGTGCCAGCCCGATCGCAACTAACACACAAACGCTCAAACTTGCCGGCGCCTAAAAACCGGGTTTCAGTGCCAGTCGCGAAAAATTTCAACTGTGCCTTGTGGAAGATAGTATGAACGGCTCAATTTTTGGGATACTAGAAACTAGCACTCAACTTAGCTGAGGAATAAACGTGCTGCTATCAAAAGGCTTTGAAGTAGAAATGTATACTGGCACTCCCCAAGGTGAGGTTGTCGGTCTCTCCGATCGCATAGTTGCCGATCTAGAGGGATTTGTGCGGGAGCCTGATAGCCGCAATGTGGAGTACACGACCGCCCCGCTGTCGAGCTACGATCGCCTGCTGTGCGCCTTAGTCAAGCCGCGAGTCCGGCTGCGCGAGTATCTCAAACAATTGGGCGACTATACCTTGCTGCCGGGAAGTACCTTGTCTCTCGGGGGGAGCGATCGATTTTACAGATCCGATCCCAACAACCCCTACCACACATACATAGAGCAAACCTACGGCACCAAAGTCGTCACCGCCAGCATTCACATCAACATCGGCATCTCCCAACCAGAAATGCTGATGCGCGCCATCCGCCTCGCCCGCGTCGAAGCACCGCTATACCTCGCCTTGAGCGCCTCTTCCCCCTTCCTCGATGGCGAAGTAACGGGCTATCATTCCACTCGGTGGGGTTTGTTTCCCAAAACTCCCGCCATCGTCCCCCTGTTTGAAAGTCACAAGCATTACATCCAGTGGACAGAAGAACAGCTAGAACTCGGCACCATGCAAAACGTCCGCCATTTGTGGTCTGCCGTGCGACCAAATGGCGATCGTCGCCCCTACTGTCTCAACCGCCTCGAGCTGAGAATTTGCGACCTCGAGGTCAATCCTCTGGCTTTGTTAGCCATCACTGCCTTACTAGAAGCTCGCATTTGGCAGATGATGGAAGACCCCAGCTTAGACCCCTTAGAAGTCAGCACCTTACCGGCGGCCACCCGCAACCAAGACTTAGTTGCTCTCACAGACGCCAACGAAATTGCTGCATCCCGGCAAAGTTTGGATGCCGAACTTACCCACTGGCAAGACGGCAGAACTATTCTGGCACGAGATTGGATTGAGGAAATTTACCGCGAAGTGTGGCCTCTAGCCAAAAAACGCGGCTTTAGTTGCTTTCTCTCGCCACTCAAAAAGATTCTCCGGGAAGGCAACACGGCCCAGCAGTGGTTGAAGCTACACGAGGGCGGTTCGGACACCCGCAGTATTATTCTGCAAGGGATTCAGGGGATGGCTCACCAAGAATGGGAGCTAGAAGACAACTTGTGCGCCCAGTTAGTTGCCTGAAGTACCCGCCGTTATTATAACAGGGGCTTTCACTAGCCCCCTGGCTATGCGTACTCAGCCAATACAAATAGCCCGAACCTCTCGGTCAATCGATTTGAGATTTTAGATTTTAGATTAAAGAATTGAAGCATTGACCCCACGGATAAATTCGGGGGGCGAGTTTCATCGGATACAGGTTTTTTATTTCTGGACGGATGAATCCGGGGGCTTGTATGCTGGATGCTTTCGGTCAAAAGTTGCAGAGCGCCGTCGAAAAACAAATCAGAATATTTAATCAATGGAGCTCGACAAAGGTTATAAATAAAAGCTATAAGGTATATATACCTTGGGGTAGTTTTATAAATTTCCCAATAGCTGTATTTTAGGCTTTTAATTAGCTTCATGCCCCAACTTGTCTTGATTCACCCGCAAATCCCCCCGAATACTGGCAATATCGCCCGCACTTGCGCTGCCACAGGCACGGAACTGCATTTAGTGGGCCCGCTGGGGTTTGAAATTAGCGATCGCTACCTGAAACGGGCCGGCTTAGATTACTGGCCCTACGTCAACCTCCACTGCCACGAAGACTTAGCGGCTTTTCTTGCCTATCGGCAGCAGCGCGGGGGACGATCAATCGGATTCAGCACTGGCGGGCGATGCAATTACGCGCAATTCCAATTTCAGCCCAGCGACTGGCTGATGTTTGGCTCGGAAACTGTAGGCATTCCCCAATTCGTCTTGGATGCCTGCGACGCCACAGTTTTTATTCCTATGAGCCAGCCTGGAGTCAGGAGTTTGAACCTCTCCGTCAGCGCCGCTGTGGGTTTATTTGAGGCTAAACGACAGTTGGGCGAACTCGGATAAATCATTATCAACACATAAATATATAGATATTTAATAGGTGTAGCAGGCTGCCTAATCTTATTTTAAATATAAGAAATTTGTATCAAAGGGGTAAAAATGTAGATAGCTGACATTAATATATTTTATTCATTCAAAAACAGATTGTTATCGGCAACACCAAATTACTCACAAGATGATTCAGCAATAAAAACGGAGGATTTTAGCGATTTAGGGCGTCAGCGAGCACCAGCTTGGGTCTGAACCCTATATCTAGTAAATATACGGTTGTAGGCTGTCCGGAAATTAGCATAAAGTCAGATAATAGGTAAGAGTTCAGAGCCTTACCGGAACGAAGATTTTATGTATTCGTTCTAGCTATTGCGGTGTAAGGCTTGTGGGGTTAATTGCAGCAGGTTTGACCGAGAATTTAAAAATTTCTGACGGTTTGAGCTTGTCTAAATTAAAAAAGCAAGGTAATCTGGCCTAAGCATGATAGCTGTCAACAATCAGAATATTTTTGCTTGTTGATTTAAATTCAGCGTCATGCGATCCCCTTGAGTGTTTCCAAGGACAGTTAGCGCTTCTCAGTAGGAGGTCGTTTTTTTGAAACGAACATATCCCCAAATTAAGCCTGCTCAGGCTAGTGAAATCGACAGAGATGGTTCTGCGGAACCGTCCAAACAGACAACGCTCAGCACAGGCAGAGTTCGCTCTCTCGCCACGCTCGGGCTGGCAATATCGGTAGGTGCTTCTGGCATCCTGCTACCGAGAAATGGAGACAGCGCTCGCGCGTCTGAACTCGCACCGACATCAGAATCCACCGCTGAAGTACAGCCAGTATCGGCCAACGGGCCCGCTACCTCCGCACAAGTTGATGGTTCCAGGGCCCAACAGCCCGGATCACCTTCTGACCCGGTGGCGGTTAAGGTGCAACAGGGGCAAAGCCTTTGGGAGCTTTCTCGGGATTATGAAGTTGAACCGTTGGCACTAGCCACTGCCAACGGCATGAAACCCGATACCATACTCCAAGTAGGCCAACAGCTCAGAATTCCGACTGCGACGGAAGCCACACCACAACAGAACGCCGACAATACCGCCTCGGCTTCGCTAGAACGCGCAGGGACGGTCAATCCCGAACAAGAGTTAAATCTGACTGGCTCCGAGCCGGATAGTGCAGCCCTGACAGCGCTGCCATCAACCGTAGCGACCCCGCTGGTCACGAAGGTACCGGAACAAAGTTTGATCGACATCCCGAATGCAGACGGGGCGATCAACAGTTTGAAAAAACAGGAAAACCGCACCACTGAATCGGGTCGAACCCTGTTAGGGTCTGAGGGGGGAGCAAATTTATCTACACCTGCAGCATCTTTGCCGGAGTCAGCACCGACGCTGACCTCCCCCGGATATGCAACTGGGACAACTCCTGACCTAGGGGCAACACCTGTAATTCCCAATGCCGTCGGTCAAGCAGCATCGCCCGATCGAGCATTCGAGTCAATTGAACAGTCTTGGGCAACACCCAGTTTGCCCTCGGCTGTGGTAGTCCCCCCTGCGGGAAGTACCGCCGCGCCGGCTGAGGTTCTCTACAGCGTGCGTCCGGGAGATACGGTAGATGCGATCGCCAAAGGTCACGGCGTATCGCCCAAAGATCTGATCTCCGTCAACAAGCTCGGCAACCCCAACTTGCTGAATGTCAATCAACGGCTCAAAATTCCCCCAGTTGGGTTAAAAAATCCAGGGGTGGAGGCTGCAGCCTCTTATTCTGCCTCCAACTCTACATCTGTCTGGGCGGCGAGTTCGGTTCCCGCATCTTTGAACCCCAGCTCGTCTACCTCGGAAATAGCCAGTCCTGGCGTTGCAGCACCGGCGCCCAAAGTGCCTGTTGTCTCTCCCCTGGAGAACCTGGAAGGTCTGAACAATATTTCAGCGCCGATGGTTCCCAAAATTAACAGCATTCCGCTGACTCAAGTTTCCCAAACCATTAGCGATCCACGGAAGCTGGATCTTCAAGGCGAACCAACATTTACAGGTGCAGTTGACACCAGTGCTCTGCCTGGGTCAGCCAGTGCAACTGCTACCACCATCGCTACGGGAACATACCCGCAGCCGATCAGCTTCGTGGCCAATACTAGCGCCCAGGGTTCAAATGCCGATCCAACTAGCGCTTTACCAGAGTCGAATTCGGAGGCTCTCCCTACCACAGAAGCTCTCAACCCTTATTCCGAACGCTTGAGGGCAGAAGTTGTCAGGCTGCGAGAGGAATATCGTGCCTCGCGCAATTCGATCGGCGCCAATGCGGTGTCCCTGGCTCCAACTGACGGGCCCTCGGTCAACCCGTCTGAGGATATGCCAAGTGTCAATCCATATCTCTACACCCCCGACTATACTGAGGCGGTGCAGAAGGAAATCAGCAGACCGCCATCGAGAGCCTGGTCTGAGCAGGTTCAGAAGCAGCAACAAGAGCGTTTAGACCCCGCTCGCGCAGCGGAACTGCAACCGATAAACCTGACGCCGACCTCTGCTGGGCAGGGGCCTGTGGTAGCCACTGCTCCTTTGGGAGCCGACGGTTACGATCCCCTAAGCAACCCGTCTTTGGGACGCATGGTTTCTCCGGAACTGCCTCCGCTTTCTAACCCTGATACTTATCTGCCTAACGGCAAAAAACAGTCGGCTAACGGGTTTATTTGGCCGTCTAAGGGCGTTCTTACTTCTGGCTACGGCTGGCGGTGGGGACGGATGCACAAAGGAATTGATATAGCAGGGCCGATCGGCACGCCAATTGTGGCAGCATCAGACGGGGTGGTTACCTATGCTCAGTGGAACGACGGCGGCTATGGGTATCTGGTGGAAATTACCCATCCTGACGGCACTGAGACTCTCTATGCCCACAACAGCCGACTTTTGGTGCAACAGGGTCAGAAAGTCGCTCAAGGGGAACAGATTTCAGAAATGGGCAGCACTGGCTTCAGTACCGGGCCGCACTTGCACTTTGAAATTCATCCCGCCGGACAGGGTGCTATCAATCCAATGGCTTTTCTGCCCGACGATGCCTCCAGCGCTTCTCGGTAACGACTGGTCGAAAGTTATGGGTTTTGAATGATTACCAAAACTCATAACTTTTACTGTAAGTCATTAGAAATAGTGTTGCGTGAAAACAAGACATAGCTAGCCCTACCGTGCTACGATAGTAAATCGTGAAGTAGATTTGGCTCAGTGGCGCAGTGGTTAGCGCAGGGGACTCATAAGCCCAAGGTCGCAGGTTCAAATCCCGCCTGAGCCATTATTTAATCAAAAAAATCGCGCTCTCAATTTTGAGAGCGTGTTTTTTTGATTTATCTAGAACATACTTGTAGTCGTTATGAGTATGATATATTTGTAACAGTTCGTAAAAAAGGAAACAAAATCTATGACCAGTGAATGCCTCCGGGTTGGTCAAGCTGCACCCGATTTCGCAGCAACAGCCGTAGTGGATCAGGAATTCAAGACAGTTAAACTGTCAGACTATAAAGGCAAAAAGTATGTAGTCCTGTTCTTCTACCCCTTGGACTTCACCTTTGTGTGTCCGACTGAGATTACAGCATTTAGTGATCGCTTCGAGGACTTCAATAAAATCGATACCGAAATCCTCGGCGTATCCGTTGACAGCGAATTCTCTCACCTCGCTTGGATACAAACAGACCGCAAATCTGGCGGTGTTGGCGACCTCAACTATCCCTTAGTTGCTGACCTCAAAAAAACAATTAGTTCAGACTACAACGTCCTCGACCCAGAAGCAGGCGTTGCCCTCAGAGGTCTGTTCATCATCGACAAAGAAGGCATCATCCAACACTCTACTATCAACAATCTTGCCTTCGGCCGCAACGTGGACGAAACTCTCCGTACTCTGCAAGCTATCCAACACGTCCAGTCTCATCCCGATGAAGTTTGTCCCGCCGGCTGGCAGCCCGGTGACAAGACCATGACTCCCGATCCTGTCAAGTCTAAGGTATTCTTTGCTGCGGTTTAAGCAGATTATATTTGTAGGGACACGGCAGTGTCGTGTCCGTACCCGCAGCGGCATTCATTTAACCGGATTTTTAATTAGCAATTAGCAATTACCCAATTAGGAAATATGCTGACTTCTACTAATTTTAGCGACTTGTTAAATCAGCGGTTTTTCCAAAATTTATTGCCTGTTCCGGCGACTAATGTTCTGAACCTGGGACAGATGACGCCAGATTTTGAATTGCCGGATATTAATAATGGCAAATTGGTGCGGCTGTCGAATTATCGGGGCGATAAGCCGGTAGTTCTGGCTTTTACGCGGATTTTTACTGAAAAGCAATATTGCCCTTTCTGTTTTCCTCACATTAAAGCTTTGAATGAAAACTGGGAAAAATTTGCCGATCGCAATATAGAATTACTGATGGTTGCCAGTACCGACGATCGCCAAAGCCAAATTGTGGTTAGAGATTTAGGCTTGAAAATGCCTCTGCTGTCCGATCCAGGCTGTCAAGTTTTTCGGGCTTATCAAGTCGGTCAGGCTTTAGGTGCTCCTTTGCCTGCTCAGTTTGTTCTGGATGTAGATGGAAAACTTCTCTTCAAACATTTGTTTTCTTTCATAGACCACAATGCTAGTGTGGACACTTTGCTGCAATATGTTGATCGGTAAGGAAACCGCTGCTGTGTCCTAATTTGGAGTTTTTCACCGCTGATGTACGCTGGTTTAGGCCCATCAGCGGGATTTTTTCATCGGTTGACACTGGCTGCGACAGATCTTTAGTTATAAATACTTATTGTGCCAATTGCGATGGCGGAATGTTGCTATGTTCGATCAACATTAATCTAGGCTATAGCTTGAAGGTACTTAGTACAAGTTTAAGCCGATGTCGTCTCCCAAAGATCGATCGAGCAAAATTGAATTGAGCGTCTTAGCGTCGCATCCTGAGTTGTTGACAGGTTTAGAAGCCTGGTTGTGGCTGGGCTTGCTTTCGCCTGCGGAGGTTGAGCAATTGTGCCGACAGTATTTAGTCTGCCCGCTTCCCGATCGCGCTGTAGACCTTTCTGAAATTGACGGCCCGCGAACTCCTATTAACGAGCCAAAAGTACCTGCCTTATCAACGCCTCAAGCCTTACCTAGCAGCAGAGAAAGCGTTGCTAGGCCCACAGAAACTACTCAAACCCCTAATTTTATCGCTCAAATTTTGCACTCGCTAATGGCCGAAATTAGCGTGGTGTGGCTGTTGTTTTTAGGAGTGTTCATGGTAGTTGTCTCCTCTGGAGTCTTAGCTGCCAGTCAGTGGGAAAGATTTCCAGCCGCCGGACAATATGGAGTTTTGTTAGCTTATACTTTAACTTTTTGGGCGATTAGCAGTTGGGCAAACAGACAGCATAATTTGCACTTGACTGCTAAAACTTTGCAAGAAGTGACGCTGTTGCTAGTGCCGATCAATTTTTGGGCAATGGATACTTTTGGATTGTGGCGGTATCCTTGGGATTGGGCGGTAGCAATCGCAGCGGCACTTATTTTGACTTGGATAACTGCCCGGATTATAAAAGATCAATATCAAAGCTTTTCAGGAAAAAACATCACTCGCTCGATCGCATTAAATCACTTGGGATTGAGTTATTTGCATTGGGGGTGGGCATTGGCCGGCTTTTCCGTGGGTGCCGTTTATTTAGGTACAGTGGGAACTGCTGCTGCTAGAGTTTATCAAGTTCAGCAACAACGATTGCAATCTCTCCAACGTGGGGGAAATACTGAAACATTCCCCGCTGCTTTCAGTTTGAGCAGAGATTTTTTGACTTACAAAAAAGCGGCTTTAGTAGCTTATTCGTTAGGAATTTTACTGGGTCGGGCGATATTTGTCAAGGATGTAAATATCGCTGAAATGGGTTTAGCTTTGGGAATTTGTGGCGTGCTTTTAGTATGGCTGGATTGGCAGCAGCCCCTCGCATCTGGGACTATTAAAAACAATATATCCGACCACCCAAATCCCTGCAATTTTTTTAAATGGCAATTAGCGGGAATGGGTTTGTTGGGTTTGGGATACCTGGTTTGTTTTCGCGACATTCCGCTACAGGCGATCGCAGTTAGCGGATTGGCTGTTTGGTTTTTTTATAACCGTTTAGTGCGGTTTTGGCAAAAGTTTGATTTGCTAATGCTTGAGGGGGTGGGACTTCAGAGTATTTGGCTGTTTTGGCGAGTGCTTCCTTTAGGGATTAAAACACAATTTGTTGCCTTTTTAACTCAGCTTACAAACTCTCAGAACACTCCTTGGGCTTTTTGGGGTGTTCTGCTGTTGCCTTATTTAATTTTAATGGTAAGTGTGGCGCAGTGGCTCTACCGCAAGCGAAAGTTTCAACTTGCCCGTTTTGGCGAAAACCTTGCTCTCGGTTTGGGGATTGTTTTAACTGTTATTAGTTTAGTCAATCCGTTTTGGCGATCGCTCAATTTATTGGTATCTACTTTAATTTTAGGTTGGATCACTTGGAAATACGTAATTACCGATAATTTTCGGCGAGTTTCGAGGCCGGCTTCTGCGGCTGAACAACAGGGAAATCCGGCAATTTTGGTTCCCATAACTCACATTATGGGTTTAGGCGCGCTCGCTTCGGCAATTGACTTATTTTTTCCCAACCAACCACCCAATATTTGCTCGGCCATATTATTGATTTTTATGGCGGCGGAGTGGGTATTTTTTGTCTGGATGAAAGCGGCTAATTTCCGCGAAAATTCTGCCTTTTTTCGCTGGCATCCTGCATGGTTCCAAAGTTCCTGGTATCTGGGCTTAGTATTAGCAGGATTCAGCTTTATATTGTTGCAAAAATATTTAATTGCGGGTACTGCCACTCATCGCCCTCAGTGGAGTTTGCTCTGGCTGGCGACTCCTTTGGCTTTGACTGCTGTTGCTAAATATACTGAGGTTTCTCACAAACGAGTTGCCAGTACCTTTAGTGCGCTATCCTTAATATTCGCACAATTTCTAATTTTTACTTTTCCGGGATATCGGTTAATTGGTTTTGGCTTGGCAGCCGGATTAATGTTGGTCAATACTTACTACTTAGTAGAGCTACCAGCGGCTGTGATTGGAGTGGGGTTTGGCTTGAGTTTCGTAGCGGCGGCGATCGATCAATTAGGTTTTGTGTCGGGTTGGGATTGGGGAATTGCCGGGGCGATCGCTCTTTTGTCTCTGTGGTTGCTTCGCAGCATAATAGTTCGTTTTTCCAGGGGTTTACCTGAGCCTTCTCAATTAGGTGAAATTTACGAGCGAGCTTTAGATGGGTGGGCAATTTTACTGGCAAGCTTGCTGTTAACAACTATTACTTTTTATTCCTATGGACTCTACGCCGCCAGTAGCTTGAGTTTCCCGCCTTCTGCTGAAGCTTTGGCTGCGATTTTGGTGATAATGGCTGCGATTATTTTCCGAAGTTTACGCCAACTTTCCCCTCTGGCAATTTATGCCTGGGCTTGGAGTTTGGAGTTGTTGACAGCAGTGGGTTTGAGTTTTGTCGATCGTACTACGATTAATTTGGCAGTTGCTAATATCGCTCTCGGATTGTTTACTCAATTATTGGGTGATGTGTGGCGGCGCCGCCACCCCGATCCAACAATTTTACCTAGCATTCATTTTATACCTTTGGTTTACGGGGTATTGGGTTTGATTTTCCGATCGCACACTTTTGCGAATTGGACTGGTTTAACTGTGTTGGGTGCGTCTTTAATTGCGATCGGCATTGGCAGACGGGAGCAAGAATTCAAACCTGTGGTTTATTTAGGATTAATTGGCGTGTCGGTTGCTGCTTACGAATCGCTACTCTATCAACTTTTTCAAACACCAGGAGGAGTTTTTGGCGACGGCTTAATTGTCCTGGCCACTCTCGGCACAACTTTAACCTATATCTATCGCATTTTATCTCCTTGGCTGAGCAATTATTTACATTTAACCAATGCTGAACTAAAAATATTTACTCACCTGCACTGGGTTTTGAGCAGTTCGCTCCTGATTTGGGCTTCGGCAAATGATATTAAATCCGGCCTCAATTTAGGATTAGTCACTGGTGCCTTATTAATTCAATACGCTTTCTTGCAAGGGCGCAATAATGTCGATCGCCAATGGGCAGAAATTTGGATTTACTTGGGTTGGCTAGAAGCTTTTGCAATCCGGCTTTACTGGATCAATACGCCTTTAGTTAAGTATATTTCCGGGCCACTGGGGCCTTGGAAAGTTGCCCTCGCTTCTCTATTTGCTTATTTCATTTACATTTTGCCTTGGGACAACTGGGGTTGGTCAAAAAAACCTTGGCAGGTAATTGCTTCGCTGATTCCAATAGTTACTATTTTGGAAAGTCCGGCTAAGTTTTATCCTATTAGCTTGCTGATAGCTGCTACCTTCTATTTTTTCCTGGCTTGGGACAGGGAGGAAGTCCGTTTTAGCTATGTGAGTGTGGCGATAATTGACTGGATAATGCTGCGGTGGTTCTGGCAAATAGGATTGACTCAGCCAGAGTTTTATGTTACTCCTTTAGGACTTTCTTTACTTTACATTACTCAGTTCGATCGCACTCTGAAATTACCAGCAGAAAAACCGCTGCGCCACAATCTGCGGATGCTCGCCACTGCGCTGATTTGCGGGATACCTCTTTTTACTCAGCAAAGCCACGGTTTAGTTGCGGGAGCTTTTAGTTTAGTGGCTATTGCAGCGGGTTTGGCGCTGCGAGTTCGGGCGTTTTTGTTTGTGGGAACGGCAGTATTTTTAATCAATGTTTTCTATCAGTTGGTGGTTCTGATCTTCGATTATCCGCTGATAAAATCGGCGATTGGTTTGGCTTTTGGGATTGTGTTTATCTGGATTGCTGCTACTTTTGAAACTAGGCGCGATCGCATTTCTGCTTTCGTGCAGCATTGGGTTGTGCAATTACAATCCTGGGATTAGATTCATCGATAAGTTGCTTTTTTTACGGGTATTATTTAATTAAAAACCCGGTTTCTTAGAGAAACCGGGTTTTTAATCAACAGTATTTATCCGTTGGTAGAGTGCATTAATGGCTTAATGCGAACTCTGGCAATTTTGGCTCAGATGGACCATCGGGTACTACCTTAACCTGACCGTTTTCATCCACATCAACGATCGCCTTTTGGCCGTCTTTCAGCTTCCCAGACAGCATTTCCTCAGCCAGTACATCTTCCAACAACCGCATGATTGCGCGGCGCAAAGGTCGAGCACCGTAGCTGGGATTGTAGCCTTCTGTAACTAACAAGTCCTTGAACCGGTCTGTCACCGACAAAGTAATACCCTGTTCGGTTAAGCGGCTGAAGACTTGCTGCAACATAATGTCCGCAATCTGCTTCACTTCTTCCCTGTTCAACTGGCGGAAGACGATAATCTCATCCAAGCGGTTGATAAATTCAGGACGGAAAAACTGTTTCAGTTCTTCGTTTACCAGGCTGCGAACGCGGTTGTACTGCCCGTCTGCGGCACTTTCAGCAAACTCGAAACCAAGACCGCCGCCACCTTTTTCAATCACTCGCGAACCGATGTTTGAGGTCATGATCAGCAGCGTATTCTTAAAGTCAACTGTCCGACCTTTAGCATCAGTCAAGCGGCCGTCTTCCAAGATTTGCAGCATCATGTTGAAGACATCGGGGTGAGCTTTTTCGATTTCGTCGAACAAGATGACCGTGTAAGGACGGCGCCGGACTGCTTCTGTTAGTTGGCCGCCTTCATCGTAGCCAACGTAACCCGGAGGCGAACCGATGAGTTTAGAAACCGTGTGGCGTTCCATGAATTCGGACATATCTAACCGAATCATGGCTTCTTCGGAACCGAAGAAATAAGTTGCCAGGGCTTTTGTAAGTTCCGTTTTGCCGACGCCTGTGGGGCCGGAAAAGATGAAACTGGCGATCGGGCGATTAGGATTTTTCAAGCCAACGCGAGCGCGGCGGATGGCCCGAGAAACTGCGGTGACAGCTTCTTCTTGACCGATCAAGCGCTGGTGCAAAGTATCTTCCATGTGCAGCAGCAATTCCGATTCGGATTCTGTCAGCTTGCTGACTGGTACTCCCGTCCAATTAGCCACGATATGGGCGATGTCTTCTTCGGTGACGATAGGAGAAGTTTTGAGTTGGCTTTTGTTGATCGTAGCTTCGGCGATTTCGGCTTCAATTTCTAATTCGCGATCGCGCAATTTTCCAGCTTTGTCGAAGTCTTGCTCGCGCACTGCTGCATCTTTTTCTTTTGTTACTGCCGGCAGTTGCTTTTTGAGCTCTTTAACTTCAGGCGGGGTTTGTGAATTCATCACGCGGACGCGGGAACCTGCTTCGTCAATTAAGTCGATCGCCTTGTCTGGCAAAAACCGATCGTTAATGTATCTGTCTGACAGTGTAGCCGCTGCTTCTAAAGCTGCGTCGGAAATTGTCAGTCTGTGATGCTGTTCGTAAGCCGATCGCAACCCGTACAATATTTCTATTGTTTCAGCCACGCTCGGTTCACCGACTTTGATCGGTTGGAAGCGGCGTTCTAAGGCAGCGTCGCGCTCGATGTGCTTACGATATTCGTCCAAGGTAGTTGCGCCGACACACTGCAATTCGCCTCTAGCAAGGGCTGGTTTGAGCATATTGGATGCGTCCATGCTGCCTTGAATTGCGCCTGCACCGACTAAGGTGTGAATTTCATCAATTACCAGAATGATGTTGCCGGCAGCGCGAATTTCGGCCATGATTTTCGTCAGCCGTTCTTCAAATTCGCCTCGGAACTTTGTACCTGCAATCAGCGAACCCATATCGAGGCTGATTACTTGTTTGTCTTCTAAAATTTCCGGGACGTTTCTATTAACAATGCGCTGGGCTAGGCCTTCGGCGAGGGCTGTTTTGCCGACTCCCGGTTCGCCTACTAACACTGGATTGTTCTTCGTGCGGCGGCCGAGCACTTGGATCACGCGCTCGATTTCATTTTCGCGGCCCACTACGGGGTCGAGTTTGCCTGCTGCGGCTAACTTGGTCAGGTTTGTGCCGAATTCTTCTAAAGTCGGGGTTTTGCGATCGCCGCTATCTCCCCTACCTCCGGGTACCGCCGCGACTTCTCCCACGGCACGAATTACCTGCGTGCGGACTCTCTGGCGATCGATCCCCAAGTTTTGCAGCACCTTCGCCGCCACCCCTTCATCGTCCTGAATCAGCCCCAGCAAGATGTGCTCGGTGCCGATGTAATTGTGGCCTAACTGCCGCGCTTCGTTCAGCGCCGTCTCAAAAATGCGCTTGACGCGGGGCGTAAAAGGAATTTCCGGCGGGAGGAACCCGGAACCTCTACCGATGATATTTTCAATTTCATTGCGCGCCTCTTTCAAGTTGAGGCCCATATCCAGTAATACTTTTGCAGCGATGCCAGTGCCTTCGCCGACGAGTCCCAGAAGAATTTGCTCGGTGCCTACAAAATTGTGACCGAGGCGTCGCGCTTCCTCTTGGGCTAGCATGATTGCTTTAATGGCTTGTTCTGTAAAGCGTTCAAACATATTTTTTCTATCCTACTGTCTGGGCGAGGGCTGTATCGCTGCTGGTGAGGAGCGATTTGGAACACTACACAAATTATAGATGTAAATTTTTGTGTATTTCCTTCTCTAACAATGTATCTTGCTAAGGGAGGAGGGACAGTGGGGAGACCCGAATAGTAGGGGTGTGGTTGCCGTCCGCTGTCGATCGGATATTAATTGAGAATAATAGTAGCAAAATGGCTTGATTCCATGAATACTATCATTTTATCTATAAATAGATTCTTGTCCGAGTAAATAAAGCTTGATTTTTGTTGGCCTAAGTACATGGTTGAATAAAGCATATAACAGTTGCCATGTCAAGAGTTTTGACGGTTGAGGGTGGTCGTGCCGTCAGCTAACAGCCAACAGTCAACAGCAAACACCGACTAGAATCAGATATATTTTCAACTTTGAGCAGAACTCCATGCAATTTCTCTCGCAATACCAAATCCACTCCACTCTCCACGAAGGTATAGAAACGATTATTTATCGAGGAAAAATTCCCACCCAGCAGGAGACAACTGTACTCAAAATCCTGAAAGCTGAATATCCGACCCTCGATGCAATTACCCGGATCAAGCACGAGTATCGCATTCGCCAACATTTAAACCATCCGGGCCTAGTTAAAGTCATTAGCATAGAAACCTTTGATAATCGTCTCGGCTTGCTTTTAGAAGACTTTGAGGGCGAATCTCTCGATCGCCTGATGTCTCGACAAAAGCTCGAAGTCATCACCTGTTTGAGGTTTGGCATTCAACTCATAAAAACCTTAGAATATCTACACCTTCAAAAAATTATTCACAAAGATATTAAGCCGAGCAATATCATCATCAACAGCCAAACAGGAATTATTAAACTGACCGATTTCGGAATTGCTTCACGATTGTCCAAAGAAAATCCCCACATTAATAATATTAACTCGATAGTCGGTACTTTTGCTTATATGTCTCCCGAACAAACCGGGAGAATGAACCGCACCCTCGACTACCGCACCGACTTTTATTCCCTCGGAATTACCTTGTATGAAATGCTGACAGGTCAATTACCATTTATGAGTAACGACCCGTTAGAAATAGTTTACAGTCACATAGCCTCTCAAGCAATTTTACCGCATAAAATTAATTCAGACATTCCACCACCAATTTCACAAATTGTGATGAAATTGATGGCAAAAAATGCCGAAGATAGATATCAAACAGCCGGCGGATTGTTAGCCGATTTAGAAATTTGTTTAGATCAGTTAGAAAGTACAGGCAAGATAGTCGATTTTACGCCCGGAAACTTAGATATATTGAGTCAGTTGTTGATTCCTCAAAAATTGTACGGTCGGGAAACACAAGTCAGCGAACTATTGGCAGCATTTGAACGAGTAGCTAATCCTTGCGAGGAAAATTCTTCCCCTTCCCAAATTGAACTGATACTAGTGTCTGGTTATGCAGGTATAGGCAAATCGGCCGTAGTTAGCGAAATTCAAAAACCCATCACCAGACAGCGGGGTTATTTTATTTCAGGTAAATTTGACCAATTCAAGCGGAATATACCTTACGCATCTTTAATTCAAGCTTTTCAATCTTTGATCCAGCAGTTACTTGCGGAAAATAACGAAAAATTACAAGATTGGCAACATCAACTTTTAGCCGCCCTAGGCGATGCCGGGCAAGTAATTATTGACGTAATTCCCGAACTAGAATTGGTAATTGGCAAACAGCCTTCCGTTGCGGAACTTTCCCCCACAGAAGCACAAAACCGCTTTAACAGGCTATTCAAAGAATTTATCCATGTATTCGCGCAAAAAGAGCATCCATTAGTCATATTTATCGATGACTTGCAGTGGTCAGATTCAGCGACCTTGAAATTAATGGAATTGCTGGCGACTGACCCAGATACCAAATATTTACTATTAATTGGAGCCTATCGAGACCATGAAGTTAGCTCTACACATCCTTTAGTGCAAACAGTAGAGTACCTTCAAGAAACGGGGATTATTCTCAACAATTTAGTGTTGGAACCTCTTTCTTTAGCCCAGGTGACTGAGTTAATTTCTGAAACCTTGAATGACTCAGAAAGAATTCAACCTTTAGCGGAGTTAATTTGGAATAAGACTGGTGGAAATCCTTTTTTCTTGACGCAATTGCTCAACTCTCTTTATCAAGAAAAACTTTTGAAATTTGACTTTTCCCGGCTGCTGTCTCCCGGAAGAAGAGGGGAGTGGCAGTGGAATATTGAGGAGATTCACGCTATTGGCATCACAGATAAGAGTGTAGTTGAACTGGTAGCCAGTCGGATTCAACAATTGCCAGAGACTACACAACAAGTTTTAAAATTGGCGGCTTGTGTTGGGGACAAATTCACTTTAGATGTTCTCTCTACTGTCAACACAAAATCTCCATCAGTCACTGCGACTGAACTCTGGGATGCTTTGCAAGCGGGGTTAATACTTCCCTTGAATGAGAGTTACCTCATTCCTTTATTTTTAGATGGAGAAGCAGGAGCTAATTTAACTTTCGATTCTTCGCGAATCAGCTATAAATTTTTGCACGATCGTGTCCAGCAAGCTGCATATTCGCTGATTCCTGATGATCAAAAGAAAGCCACTCATCTTAGCATCGGTAAATTGCTGTTTGAAAATACGCCCGCCGATAAAGTAGAAGAGAAAATTTTTGATCTTATCAACCAGTTGAATGTAGGAATTGATTGTCTGCTCCTGCAATCAGAAAAAGATGAATTAGCAGGATTAAATTTAATCGCTGGACATAAGGCAAAAGCAGCTAACGCTTATGAACCCGCTGTTAAGTATTTGAATGTGGGAATTGCGTTATTAGCACCTGATAGCTGGGATCGCAACTATAGCATGACGCTGCGGTTGTATGTAGAGACGCTGGAAGCGGAATATTTAAACACCAACTTCGAGCAAGCAGAACATTTGGCGGAAGTGGTTTTGCGATCGGCTAAAAACCAGCTTGACATAGTGAAAGTGTATCAGCTAAAGATCCAATTTTATCAGGCTCAAAGCCAGATGCTAAAAGCTGTTGAAACAGGTTTAGAAGTGCTGGAAATGCTGGGAGTAAACCTATTAGATAGCCCAACCATTGCAGTGCCAAAATTGCCGCGAATTGAGGAATTAGAAAACCTGCCAGTTATGACAGATCCTTATCAACTGGCAGCTATGGAAATCCTGACAGCCCTCTATCCTCCTGCTTATATTGCCAAACCAGAAATTGTGTCGTCCCTCGTCTTGACTATGGTCAATCTTTGTATCGATCACGGTCATTCAGCATTAGCTACTTTTCCCTATACTCTTTATGGAATGATGCTGTGCGGCATCGAAGGCGACATCGAAGCTGGCTACTACGCTGGACTAATCGCTTTAAAGCTGCTCGAACAATTTAATGCTAGCCAACAGAAAGCTAAGGTTTATGTAATGTTTAATGGTCATATAAGAATCTGGAAAGAGTCTACTAAAAATACACTTGCTTCCTTTCTCGAAGGAAGGAATTTTGGTTTGGAAAGTGGTGACTTAGAATGGGCAATTTATAATTCTAAGCACTATATTACCAATTTGTTTTTGGTGGGAGAACCCCTAGAATATGTCAAAGAGAAACAAAGCATTTATATGGAATTTTTGGTAAAAAATAAACACGAATTTGCCATAGGTTATGCTAAAATTTGGCAAGTAATTGCTTTAAGCTTAAGAAGCCAAACAGCAGAGCAAGTACGATTAGTTAGCGACAGGTTGGATGAACCTGCTGTGATGTCGCGTTGGCAGAAAGAAAATAATCGAATGTCGCTGTTTGCAGCTTATGTTGCTAAATTGATGCTGCTTTATTTATTGAAAGATTATGCCGCGGCTGTTGCCTGCGGTAAATTAGCGGCAGAATACGCAGATGGGGCGATCGGCTTAATCACTGTTGGGGTACACAATTTCTACTATTCGCTGGCCCTCCTCGCTCACTATCCTGACAGTGACAATCAAGAAGCATACCTAGCTATTGTTAACTCTAATCAGCAAATTATGAAAAAGTGGGCCTACCATGCACCCATGAATTATCAGCACAAGTACGAGTTAGTTGAAGCTGAGAAAGCTCGACTTTTCAGCGAAAAACTTGCAGCAATGGATGATTATGACTTAGCTATTAAAGGAGCGGCTGCTAACGGTTACATCCAAGAAGAAGCATTAGCTTATGAATTAGCTGGAGAGTTTTATCAATCTTTGGATAAAGAGATAATTGCTCAATCTTATCTAACAAAAGCTTATTATGCCTACATCCGCTGGGGAGCTATAGCAAAAGTTAAATACTTAGAATCCCGCTATCATTATTTAGTCGATCGCAATCAAGGAGCAATATCTAAAAATGTTGAGCTCATGACTGCTACCACTACTGTTGACAATAGCTTGATGCTGGATTTACCAACTGTTGTCAAAGCATCTCAAGCTGTTTCGAGCGAAATAATTCTCAGCCGCTTGCTAGAGAAACTCGTACAGCTTGTGAAGGAAAACGCAGGCGCTCAAAAAGTATTATTTCTTGCCAAGACAGGTAATGAGTTATTCATAGAAGCTGGAATTACAGGTCAGTTTAATGATGTAACTCTCTTACAATCTCTCCCGATTGCCGAATCAGAAATTCTCCCAATTTCCTTAATTAACTATGTAGAAAGAACCCAAAAATACTTGGTTTTAGATGATGCTACGCGAGCCGAGCAATGCCAATTTGACCCTTATATTGCGGCAACTCAACCCCTATCTATCCTGGTATTGCCAATTATCCATCAAGGCCACCTTACGGGAATGTTTTATTTAGAAAATAATTTAACCAAAGGTGCTTTTACTAGCGACCGGCTAGAAATTTTGGGAATCCTGTCTGCACAAGCAGCTATTTCTCTAGAAAATGCCCGTTTTTATACTATTCTGGAAACGCGAGTAGCGCAAAGAACTGAGAAATTGCATAATGCATTGGAAGAACTTCGCCACACTCAATTGCAGCTAATTCAAAGTGAAAAAATGTCCAGTTTAGGGCAAGTGGTGGGGGGAATTGCTCACGAAATTAATAACCCGATTAACTTTATTTATGGAAATTTATATTACACCAATGAATACGCGGAAAACTTACTACATTTACTACGTTTATACCAAAATAATTACCCAAATCCAGTGGAAGAAATAGTCAATGAAACAGAGCAAATAGATTTAGATTTTTTGATGAATGATTTCACTAAAATGATAGATTCAATGAGAGTTGGTGCTGCGAGAGTTCGCGATATTGTGCTGTCGCTGCGAAACTTTTCTCGGCTAGATGAATCAGATAGAAAATGGGTTAATCTCCACGAAGGTATCGACAGCACGTTGATGATTTTATCTCAAAAATTAAGTGCCATTCAAGTGATGAAGGAGTACGGCAATTTGCCTTTAGTGAACTGCTATCCGGGAGAAATTAATCAGGTATTTATGAATGTACTTACCAATGCGATTGATGCTTTGTCTCGCGAAAGAGGGAGGGAAGTTGACTCGACAATTCAGATTTGGACTGAAGTCGCCGAAGGAAATCAAGTAGCGATTCGCATTGTAGATAATGGTGTGGGGATGAGTTCGGAGGTATTGGGTAAAATATTTGACCCGTTTTTTACTACTAAAGAGGTAGGTAAGGGGACGGGTTTGGGATTGTCTATCAGTTATCAAATTGTGGTAGAACAACATGGAGGAAAGTTAATTTGCAAGTCGGAACCTGGAGAGGGCAGCGAGTTTACTATACTGCTGCCGTATTGATGAATTACAGCCATCGTGAAAGCAACTGTTCAACTACTTTCACAAAGCCGATCGCAATTTGGATCAATGGCCAACCCACAAAACAAATTAACACCGCCCAGCGAGTTTGAATATCCAAACCTTGGCGAACCGCCACAATTACAGCTAGCAAACTCCACACAGATAATATCCGCTCTATTCCTTCTCCCAGCAAAGGAATTAGAGTTAAAAAATTCAGGACTTGGGGCGCGTAAGCAAACCCGATCGGAACCAACAACTCGCGATAAGTTACGTGCCCCGGCTTCAGCCACTCCCCGATTTTAAAGATAGTGAAAGTCCAAAAATAATAACCCCCTGCGACTGCCAAACCATCTATCCAAAGTGCTAAAAATAACACTGATAGCTCAGTTCGATTGATTAACAAAATGACAGCGCTGCCCAAAACGCGGGACAGCGCAGCTAAAATTACAATTGTTAAAGCTATCCCCTTAGTTCTGCGAGTGTACGGAGTTTTTTCGTAAAAATTGCCGTTCAAAGAAAGTGCGTTCCAAAGCGTTGCGCCCAAACCTGCAATTGAATCTTCTCCCTTCACTTTGAACTCCTGCGCCTCAAGATAGTTGACAACTTTTACAAAATAAGCTCTAATACAGCAGAATCACCGAACTAATTCTAGGTAATTAGGTAATTAATTGGCATTCTACCAGATTTTATTAAATGCTAAGATTGATTTTACGGATACTTGCATGGCTGCGCGGGGGAAGTTTAAATTTGTTGCTCATCGCAGGTGTAATTTTGATAATTTGGGGCATTCTTTCGCCGGTGGGGACTGTTATATGGTGGCTGAATCAAAGTGCCGAAACTTTTGGTATCAAGAAAAATCCGCCGACGATATTGCCCCCTAAGAAGGGCAATCTAGAAGCGCGTCAGTCTTCGCCACTCAATTGCTATATCATCTTTTTACCGGGAGTTGGCGATTTTTCAGGGGATGAATTAACCCCTGGTGAAGAGTTTTTTCTCAAGCGTTTAGTTAAAAGTCACCCGCAGTGCGTAGCAGTGGGCGATGTTTTTCCTTATTCAGCGTCTAACAAAAGTTTAGGAGGAGAGCGGTGGCTAGCTCCTTTTTGGCGGTTTGCAGAACAGGCAAAAAGCGGGCCGATTGCGGGGGATATATTCATCAAAATTCGCAATCTCTGGAGGTTTGCAATTTCTCTAGATTATCGCTACGGCTTTGCATACAATCAGGGAATTGCTAATGCAATTATCGATCGCATGAATGCTCAATCTCCCATTTCAGTTAATCCTCAAAAACCTTTGAAAGTTATTTTAATTGGCACTAGCGGCGGCGCACAAGTTGCTTTGGGTGCTACTCGCTATCTTAAAGAATGGCTGAAGGCAGAAATTACGGTTGTTTCGGTTGGGGGCGTGTTTTCGGGAGAAAATGGTTTTGCACAGGCCGATCGCATTTTCCACTTTCGCGGCACTCGCGATTCTATTGAGGATATCGGCGGCATAGTTTTTCCGACTCGCTGGTACTGGTACGCTACTTCTCCTTTCAATCAAGCTCGTTTGCAAGGCCGCTATGCAGAAGCTGTGAGCGGCCCTCACAAGCACGACGGCGATGAGGGATATTTTGGGGAAAATCTAGCAGCGGATGGTAAAAAGTATGTAGATATAACGCTGGACAAAATTAATCAATTGCCTGTTTGGTCTGAGGGCGCGCACGATTGATGAGTTCTTGCATATTCGATAGTCATTAGTTATTCATTGTGTCATTGTTGGTTGTGCGTCGCTTGAAGCTTGGCCTTGTTGCCTTTCAGTCTCTACCTCCAATTCCCGATGCCCGATGCCCAATTCCCCATTCCCCATTCCCTATTATAAATGTCTCGACCAACATTATATATTGCCATCACAAATCACGGATTCGGTCATGCTGTCCGAGTTGCGTCCGTAGCTGCAAAAATTCAAGAATTAAATCCAGATATCTTACTAATTATCACAACAACAGCACCTCGCTGGCTGCTAGAATGTTATATTGGTGGCGACTTTATCCACCGTCCCCGCGCTTTTGATGTGGGTGTGGTGCAAGCTGACAGTTTGAATATGGATAAAGACGCGACGCTGGAAAAATTGCGGGAAATCCGGAAAAAGCAAAATTCCCTAATTGCCAGCGAAGTTAATTTTATCAAGCAAAATCGGGTGGGTTTGGTGCTGGCAGATATTCCTCCTTTGGCAACGCGAATGGCGGCAGCGGCTGGGGTTCCCTGCTGGATGATGAGCAATTTCGGGTGGGATTTTATCTATCGCGAGTGGGGCGGGGAATTTGTAGAAATGGCAGATTGGATTGGTGAATGTTTCGGAATGTGCGATCGGCTTTTTCGTCTTCCTTTGCACGAACCGATGACAGCTTTCCCCAATATTCAAGATGTTGGCTTGACTGGCGGCAATCCTCGCTACAGTAACGAGAAAATTCGGGAAGTATTCGGAATTGAAACACCCCTGGAAAAAACTGTTTTGTTGACTTTCGGCGGATTGGGTTTAGAGGAAATTCCTTATCAAAATTTACAGCTATTTAGCGACTGGCAATTTATTACTTTTGATGCGGGAGCTCCCGATTTGCCGAATTTGATTAAAGTCAAAAATCAGGAGTTTGCAAAATCTCTCCCGATTTTACCCCGTCCGGTTGATATTATGCCTGTCTGCGGGCGCTTAGTTTCTAAACCGGGATACAGCACTTTTGCGGAAGCTTTGCGCTTGGAAATACCTGTCGTTTCTATAATGAGAGAAGGTTTTGCAGAAGCTGGGGTGTTGCTGGAAGGGATTCAAAATTATGCGGAACATCAAATCTTGACGGCGACGGAGTTTTTTGAGGGGGATTGGGAGTTTTTGCGGCAACCGCTGCATCCGCCCCGTTTGTCGGGTAAATTGGATAAAAATGGTACGGAGGATCTCGCCCAAGCTGTTGTAGACTATTTTTCATAAGTGCGATTAGAAATCGATCTTACACAAACAAAGTCTACCTCCGCCGACAGAAGACTTTTGCATCAGTCTCATCCAAAATCTAAAATCTAAAATCGAATGAATCACTATCAACAGATACTCAAGATTCAAACTACAGGAAAATCTCTGTCCAAAATCACTCCTAAGATAGAAGATGTGGTGGCGAATTCAGGTATTAAAACGGGACTTTGTAGTTTATTTTTGCGCCATACTTCTGCTAGTTTGGTGATTCAAGAAAATGCTGACCCGGATGTACTTAAGGATTTGGCTAACTTTTTGGCTAAACTGGTACCGGAGGACGATCGCTACATTCACGATGCGGAAGGCCCAGACGATATGCCGGCGCATATTCGCACTGCGCTGACTCATACTTCTGAACAAATCCCGATCGACCGCGGCAGGTTGCTGTTAGGAACTTGGCAGGGAATTTACCTGTGGGAACATCGTCAGCGGGGTCATATTCGCGAATTAGTTGTTCACGTCAGCGGCACTTGATCGGAATTTGTACCTCGCTGATTTTAGTTGCTTCCGGCGTCATCGGGGAATTGTAAAAAAAGCGGCGCGGCGGCCCGACTATTTCGTATTCAGGATGTTCTTGAAGCCAATCTTTGAGTTTCTGGAGGTTATTTTCGTAGCTTTCCCAAGTGTAGGCCCCGCCCACGCCGATGCTGACAACCATCATGGGCGAAGTATCCGTAACTTCTACAGCGGAGTTAACGCTGCTGGGGGCGATATTTGGTGCGGGATAGAGGAACGAAACTTCAGCTTGAGGAACTGCATCGATTTGCCCGGAAGTTTTCGTGTAGCGCGCTTCTACTGGCGTTGTCATCGCAATTTGGTTGTTGCTGATGTGTTGAAATAAGGGATTGAAGGCGATGCCAGTTGCTTGTCGCA
This sequence comes from Microcoleus sp. S13_C5, assembly GCF_036700845.1. Lineage (NCBI taxonomy): Bacteria > Bacillati > Cyanobacteriota > Cyanophyceae > Oscillatoriales > Microcoleaceae > Microcoleus > Microcoleus sp. S13_C5. The sequence goes on along the minus strand of NZ_JAUBPR010000007.1, from coordinate 43,894 downwards.
AATCGCCCGCGTGGGTGTAGGTGACAGCGCGGTAGTGAGGATATTGCTTAACTTCTATGACCCCAATCTGTGCGGGTTCAGGGAATCCAGTAGGTAATACCATTTGAGATTTAAAAGTTGAGATTTTACATTGAAAAATGGGGGAATACTTACTCCGCAAGGGTTTGGAACTTGCTTGCAGTTGCATTATTTTTGACAACTGGTATAAATAGACTGAGATTGTTTGCAGACAATCGTTCAGGTGGCACAATTAGTTTAGCAGTTATTTAAGGCGCTGCTAACTATCGATCGCCTAGAATTAGTTGAGAGATTATTAATTAACCTCATAATAATACGGACGGCACTGAGTAAGCAGAGAAACATTAATCTAGTTGTGCTTGAAAAATTAGCGTTTTTCAGGTGTTTGCTATTTGTGTCGGAAAATATTCGGCTGTTGGGCCGATCGAGCTGTGCGTTCTCAGTTATTGCCACGCTTATCGCGTTCAATAACGCCTATCAATTATACCGCTTTCAGGGAATGACGTATGAAAAAGATTCTAGTGATTGAGGACGAGCAAGTAATTCGGGAAAATATTCTCAAACTCCTCAAAGCTGAAGGTTTCGACGTGACGGGTGCAGAAAATGGAGCAAAAGGTTTAGATGCGGCGGTGTCAAATGTTCCCGACGTGATTATTTGCGACGTGATGATGCCAGAACTTGACGGGTATGGGGTGCTGGTGGCCTTGCGATCTAATCCGGTTACTGCTACAGTACCTTTTGTTTTTCTGACCGGTAAAGCCGATCGCTCTGAAATGCGGCAAGGTATGGAATTGGGAGCAGATGATTACCTGACTAAACCTTTTAGTAAAGCTGAACTTGTGGGCGCGATATCGAGCCGCTTGAAAAAACAAGAAGCTGTCGCCGAACAGTACAATACTTTGCGATCGCCAAGCAGCGAATTCAACCAAGATGCCACCGACAAATTAGAGCAGATAAAAACAAGTTTGCGCGACGCACTGGAACGAGAAGAATTCCAAGTTTACTATCAGCCACAAGTCAATGTCCAGACAGGTAAGATTATGAGCGCCGAAGCTTTAGTGCGCTGGGTACATCCAGAAAAAGGGCTGATTTCGCCTGCAGAATTTATTCCCCATGCCGAAGAAACTGGCTTCATTGTAGAGTTAGGCGAGTGGGTTTTGCACACAGCTTGCAAGCAAATGCAAGTTTGGCAAAATGCTGGTTTTTCGCTTCGGATAGCGGTGAATCTGTCGCCGCGCCAATTTCACCAACCGGATCTCAGCAGCAGAGTTGCCCAAATTTTAGCAGAAACTGGTTTGCAAGCGAGCAGTTTGGAATTAGAGCTGACAGAAAGTTTGATGGTAGAAGATGCCGAAAGTGCGATCGCCACTTTGCAACACTTGAAAAATTTGGGAGTTTGTATATCTCTTGACGATTTCGGAACGGGGTATTCTTCTTTAAGCTATCTGACGCAATACCCCTTCGATACTTTAAAAATAGACCGCTGTTTTATCAGCAATATAACCGATGGTTGCACAAATGCAGCGATTGTGAAAGCTATTATTGAAATGGCGCACAGTCTCTGTCTTGAGGTAATTGCCGAAGGAGTTGAAACGGAAGCCGAAAAAGATTTTCTATGGCGCTATAAGTGCGATATAATGCAAGGATATTTGTTTAGTCCTCCTTTGGCATCAGCGGATTTTGAACAATTGTTGATAGCAGGAAAATAGAATATCTATTAAGTCAATATTGAGCAGAGAATTAAGTGCGATCGGGGTGGAATATGGTTGTAGAATCCAGCAAAAACGTTGACTCACTCAAATCAAGCAATAAAAAAAATAAGGATTTTTACCTAGCTATTCAACTAGCTCTATTGATAGTGTTTTTAGCTATTTTATCCAGATTTTTTATCATTGTCAACGCTGGAGAACGAGGCGTGCTGATGCAGTTTGGTAAAGTGCAAGAACAGGTACTCGGAGAAGGACTTCACGTAATAGTCCCCACAGTTTATAGTGTAAAAAAGTTGAGCGTCAGGGTACAAAAACAGGAAAGTTCCGCTGAAGCTTCCTCAAAAGATTTGCAAGATGTTTTCACGGATGTAGCGCTCAACTGGCATATTATCCCAGAAGAAGCCAATGCTATTTTTCAACAAATAGGTGACGAGAAAGAAGTCGTGGCTCGCATTATCGAGCCGGCTGTTGAAGAAGTATTAAAAGCAGTTATGGCTAAATACACGGCTGAAGAAATTATTACTAAGCGGGGAGAAGTTAAAGCCGCAGTTGATGATTCTTTGACCTTGAGGCTAGTTACATATCACATTGCCGTTGACGATATTTCTTTAGTACACGTTCACTTTTCTGAGCGGTTTAGCGAGGCGGTGGAGGCGAAACAAATTGCCGAACAGGAGGCAAAAAGAGGGGAGTTTTTAGCGCTAAAAGCAGCAAAACAGGCGGACGCTAAGGTGAATTTAGCCAAGGGAGAAGCCGAAGTGCAAAGGTTGCTGCGGGACAATTTGACTCAGGAACTTTTGGAAAGGCAGGCTATAGAAAAATGGGATGGGAAATTGCCGCTGATTGTTGGTGATGGGGGTAAAAATATATTGGACTTGAGGAAATTGGTTGAGAGATAATTATAATCCTGCACGCAGGGGTAGCCAGAAACCGGGTTTCTTTACGAAAATACACGGGGTTTAGCTTTTGATGTCGGTAAAAAACCCGCTTTCTTGAGTATTGGTGCGTAAGTCCTGAATTACCAATTACCAGCACCTTAAGTTAATATCTGTTCAAAAGCTTTAGTAATTCCAGTTTGAAAACGCTGTCGGTGCTTCAGTTTTAAAACGGGTTTAATTATTTCCAAACATACATTAGAACTTGGTTGGCTATCTATAATTTTAATCGCTCGTAGTGTAGATAGCTGCAATTCTTTTTTTACCATCAATTCAGGAATAGCCGCTGCACCTGTGCCACTTTCCACCACTGCTTTTACCATTTCACTGCTGTTCAAAACTAAAGTTACATTCAATTCATCGGGATTAACGCCCCAACTTTGCAAAGCTTGTTCCAACATTTGCTGAACTCCAGAACCAGCTTCTCGCATCACCCAATCCGTTTTCGCAATTTCCGTTAAACTCACTTCTGCACGTTCAAACCAAGGGTGAGATTGGCCAACTACAATCAGCAAGCGTTCGCTGCCTACAACTTCTTCCTCCAGAGTGTTCTTAAGCGAAGCTTTAATATCTCCCGTTACTAAACCCAAATCAAATGTTCCCGTCGCCGTACCCGCACAAATTTCTTCGGCATTTGCCAAAGTACAATGCACGGAAATACCAGGATATTGTTGTTTGAACTTGCTAATTTTATCAGGCAACCAATAATTGCCAATGGTCAGACTGCAACCCAATTTTAAATCGCCTCGCTGTAAGTCGTTCAACTCCCGCAAACCTCTCTCAGTCAAAGCAACTTGGTCGAGAATTTTCTGCGTTTCCATTTGCAGCAACTTCCCGGCTTCCGTGATTTCGATGTGGCGGCCAATGCGGTGAAATAGTTTTACTCCATATTGCGCCTCTAAGCTTTGGATTGCCGCACTAACAGCGGGTTGAGTAATGTAAAGTTCCTCGGCCGCGCGACTGAAGTGCAGGTGTTCCGCGACAGCTAGAAAAACTCGAAGTTGGTCAAGTGTCATTCCGGCCATGCTGAGTACCCTTTTACTAAATATAGTGATTTTTTGACATTAAAATCTCTGGTGGCTAAGCTTTTACCTGAACTTTTCGATCGAGTCTCTGGTATAGGTTGGAATTACCCAAAAAGCACGGTTGCCAGCCGCTATTTAAAGTTTCCTTTTAAGGTCAAGGGTTTGAGCTAGTGGCGACAGATACGTCTGGTACTCCAACAGTTCTTTTGTGGCGGCACTGCATCACTTGTATTTATTAATTCGATAAAAAACAACATTTGATTCTACCTCAGAAGGGGATTACAGTTATATTCAAGCTTCTCATGCAGGGCCCAATGCTGAAGCAGCACCGACAAGTTTAAGCCGATCGCCAAAAGTCGATCGACAACAAGAGAGAAGATAAATGACTAAGAAAACGCCAAAAAATCAGAGTGCACACGGCTTAAAGCCGGACTGCCTCTCCTTCGGGGAGGTTTTAGCTCAATCCTTTGCCGTCATTGCACCTACAACTATACCCGCATCTAATCTAGGGTTAATTGTCGCTCTTTCGGGTAACGGGACTTGGCTAAGCTTTCTCATCGGCTTGATGGGCCTAGTATTTGTCAGCATCAATATCAACCAATTTGCGAGTCGATCGGCTTCTGCTGGTTCTCTTTATTCTTATATTGTTAAAGGACTTGGGCCGACTGCCGGCGTAATTTGCGGCTGGAGTTTGGTACTGGCTTATCTATTTACTGCGATGTCCGTTTTGTGTGGTTTTGCCAACTTTACGGGTACTTTTATCGGTCATTTAGGCATCCATCCGTCACCGATTACGCTGTTAGCGATCGGGGCGGGGGTTGCTTGGTATGCAGGTTATAAAGATATCCAACTCTCAGCTATGGCAATGCTGTGGCTGGAGGGGGCATCAGTGGCAGCGATTTCCATCTTGGGCATCATCATCTGGGCGCACAAAGGTTTTGCCCTGGATATGTCCCAATTAACTTTGGAAGGCGTAACTCCCGGCAACATAGCGACGGGACTTGTATTAGTCATGTTTGGTTTCTCTGGTTTTGAAAGTGCTACATCTCTGGGGGACGAAGCGAAAAAACCCTTAAAAAATATCCCCAGAGCTGTCATGGGCAGTGCTGTCATGGCAGGCTTATTCTTCATTCTGATGACCTATATTGAGGTTTTGGGTTTTAGCGGTACTGGAGTTTCTATTACCAATAGTGAAGAACCTCTGACTTTTCTAGCGCAACAAATCGGTATGGGTTGGCTGGGAGAGTTAGTGGCTTTCGGCGCTTTATTTAGCTTTTTTGCTTGCGTGCTCGGCAGCATCAATCCAGCGGCGAGAGTGTTTTTTATGATGGCGCGGCACGGTTTGTTTCACTCTTCATTAGGTGTAGCGCATTCATCTAATAGAACTCCCCACGTTGCAGTAACGATGTGTACATTTCTGACATTTTTGGTGCCTGCTGTGATGTCTATGTTTGACATCAAACTGTTCGATTGTATGGGTTATTTGGGGGCAATTTGCAGCTACGGATTTTTAACCGTGTATGTCTTAATTTCGATCGCCGCCCCGGTTTACCTGCACAAAATTGGTAAATTGCGCCTGCAGGATGTAGCATTTTCGGCTGTGGCGATCGCATTTATGATGATTCCGATTGCGGGCAGCGTGGGCATTCCCGGCAGCACTATGTTCCCACCTCCAGAAGCTCCTTACAATGCCTTTCCTTACTTGTTCTTGATGTACTTGGTGGCTACTTGCGGATGGTTTTTCTGGCAGCGGCTGCGTTCTCCTGAACTGGCGGGATCGATGCAGCAGGGTATTGACGCAATTCATGCCAAGTTCGAGGAAGAAAATGCAATTTACGGCGGTGTTCGATTGAAAGCGGTTCCCTTTGACAGCGAGCGTTTTTGATTAACAGTTACCAGTTCGCTGTTCGGAGAAAGAGTTTTTAAGCAACGGGGTTTTTACTGAGATATTGCAGCATTATCAATAAGCATTTCAAAGGCGTTGCTCCGAGCAACAGCCCACAATAAAATTTAATTTTTGTGGAACGGGCATCTTGCCCGTTCCGAAGATACGAGCCCAGCAATTACAACGAAATAAAAAATCTGAGGAGACACAGAAATGAATGAATTACTAACAGCAATTTCTACGGGGATGACAGCTTTTACGGCTACCAACCTTGACGATATTCTGATTCTGCTGCTGTTTTTCTCGCAGGTGAATGCAGTATTTCGGCGCAGGCATATCGTCTTCGGTCAGTTTCTGGGCTTTACTGCACTGGTTTTAGCTAGCCTTCCCGGCTTTTTTGGCCGCTTAATCTTTCCGCCAGATTGGATCGGAATGCTGGGTTTGCTGCCAATTGCGATCGGGCTTAGCCGCTTGCTGAATCCAGAAACTGAGGATTCGGAAGTTGAGGCAGAATTAGAGCAATCTGAGAAATCTTTTTTTAGCAGTTTCCTGTCTCCTCAAACTTACAGCGTAGCAGCGGTGACGGTGGCCAATGGGGGCGACAATATCGGGATATATGTGCCACTTTTTGCTAGCAATACTTTAGAAAGTTTGGCGGTGGTTCTCACTGTATTCTTCGGGATGGTAGGCGTTTGGTGCTACGCTGCTTATCGGTTAATTCAAATGCGGGCTATCGCGGATACTTTGACTCGCTACGGCAATCAATTAGTACCTTTTGTTTTGATCGGATTGGGAATGACGATTCTGGTTAAAAGTGGCACTCTGGCAAGCCCAACTTTAAGTATAATATCTTTAGTCGGTTGCGCTTTCTGTTTGATAACTATGAGCAGAGGTAACGCCAGGGAAACGGAAGTCTAGAAAAATTGCAGGGACAGCACATGAATTGGATTGCAGCAGCGATTATTACCGGGATTACATCTTTTGCCGCAACCAATATCGACGATATGGTGATTTCGATGCTGTTCTTCGCCCAGGTAAATGATACTTTCCGCCCCCGGCATATCTTTGTCGGTAAGTACCTCGGATTTGCAGCACTAATCGCTGCTAGTTTGCCCGGTTTTTTTGGCGGTTTAATTGTGCCGAAAGCTTGGATTGGTTTGCTGGGTTTGGTTCCGATCGCGATCGGCATCAGTCACTTAGTCAAGAAAGAAAATGAGGAAAATGACGTACAAGCGGTATCGGGCGAATTTAAGCGGGAATCTAATTCACCTTTGTCAAAGTTAGCAAATCTTTTAAACCCCCAAACTTTGAATGTGGCTGCGGTAACAGTCGCCAACGGGGGTGACAACATCGGTATTTATTTGCCGCTGTTTGCTAGCAGCGATTTGCCGAGCTTGGTAGTGATTTTGGCTGTTTTCTCGGTGATGGTAGGTATTTGGTCTTATGCCGCTTATCGGTTAACTCGCCAAAGGGCGATCGCCCGTATTTTGACTCGGTATAGCCAGGCTGTTGTCCCTTTTGTATTAATTGGCTTGGGAATATTTATTCTGATTGAAAGCGGTACGTATCGCCTGCTCCCGGCATTTCAATCTAACTAAGGATTAGCCAATTGTCCGCTACTTTCCTCCCTCTATAGGTAGATAATTTGCCATAAATCATAAGTCCTAACTCATCACTTTCCCCTTAACAATTGTTTGCTTAAAATTTGCACTATATCGCTTGAATTTTATCAACAAATATGCTAAGTTAATAATGAAGTGAGTGACCAAGCTAAAAGCAGCTTCAAACTAATTTAGCCTCAAGTATTCACGAAAGTTGAAACCATCTTTTGAGCTAGCCAATTGCCAGACTTAGGCAACAATATACCTTTTGTCTCAATAAATTCTGTAGTAGTGGTGAATCAAACCAAGCTAAAAACTTGAGGATTAATCCATAAAATATCGCCCGAACACTTCGCCCCTACTCTACGCAGAGCGACTTTGACAATAGGTAGAATGCTGAAAAAACCGATTTTTCGCTTCTGCACAATTTGGTTTTTCCGACAAACCAGTTAAAGAGATATCGTTTTTGCCTAAGTCCTAAAATAGCAAGCAAACAGAAAGTTGGAAAAAACCTGACCATCTAGAAAAGGAGAAAAATTGTGAAAATCTTCAAATTTGTTTTAGTGCTCTTGGTAATGGCTGCCAATTTAGTATTCGTTTCCCCCTCGTGGGCCGACGCTCCAAAAACGCCAAAATATGCGACAAATCCCGATTACATAGAGGTGACTCAAGCTCTAAACACTCTCAGGACAGCGAAAGATGCACCCAATCTCGCCCAGAATTATACCCCTGAGGAACTCCAGAAAAAAATCTCTCAATTGGAGTTTCAAAAATACACTTTAGAAACGGGAAAACCTTGGGGTCAGTGCCGCAACGAGACCGGAAAAACCCTGGCTGTCTACGGCCCGAAACGCAAAAAAGCAGCTTCCTCTTCTTACGAAAATGCCCTTTATTTTCTAGCTGACGGCCAAACAACTGAACATAAATGGGATTGCGATGGAATTTATCTACCCAGCGATATCAAAGCAACGGATTTAAGAACGACCGATCAACCTTCAGAAGAATTGACTGGCGGTCTCGCGGTTAAGATAGTTGACGGAACTCAAGTTGTAGCCAGAGCTAATCCCGATACGGGGGCTGTAGAATTCAACGTTCCTACTGCTAAAGTTTTCCAGCCGGGGGATGCTAATTGGTTTGTTCCTGACGTGACTCAGGCGTACATAGATACCCAAGTTCCCAACGCACCAACTGAGGAAAATGATTAGTTTTGGTGTTGTAAGGCGATCGGCTGTTTAAAGCCCGTTGCAACGCAAAATCCGCCGGGGAGCGCTCCCCGGCGGATAATCGTCCCAGCGAAAATATATCGGTTTCCCTTCTTAATTTGGCGTTAAAATTAAAACGTTTATCTATGCTATTAAATTGGAAATCCACGAAAAAAAATACAGAAAAGACTAAGCGACCAAATCCGTCGCGGGTGCGGGATCACTTGGCAAACGAGCGCACTTATTTAGCATGGATGCGGACAGCAATATCGCTGATGGGTTTTGGCGTAGTTATCGTGCGCCTTCGCACCTTTCATCCCCCTCTACTCCCAACTCCCGGCAATGGCTGGAAGTTGGGTTTGCTTTTTTCAGCAGTGGGTTTGCTGACGGTGTTATTCTCAACTAAGCACTACTTTGGCGTCCGTCACGATATCGATTACGATACTTATGAACCTACCGATCGCTGGGTAATTCTTTTCAGCCTCGCGATCGCAATCCTAGGGGCTGGGGTAATTTATTATATGTTCACCGTTCCTTCTAGCTCATTTGGTTTGATGGCACCTGAATAATGGTGGCGGTTTAATATGAATATTAAAGAGTTCGATCGCGTGCAATTATCGTTCCAACCGATGCAAGTAGATGATGAGAAACCAAAGCAGCAAAATCTGTCGCGGGCGATCGATCGATCGGCAAATGAGCGCACCTTCTTAGCATGGATGCGGGCCGCGATCGCCCTGATGGGTTTTGGCGTCGTCATCATCCGACTTCGCGTCGTGCAAATGCCCGTACATTACCGCCAGGCGATGGGGTGGAAGTTGGGTTTAATCTTCTCTCTAATAGGTTGGGCGACAGTCTTAATCTCAACTAAGCACTACTTCACCGTTCGCCACCAAATTGACCACGATACCTACAATCCCCCAGACGCCATGGTTTTATTTTTCAGTTTTGCTGTGGGCTTATTGGGGATTGGAGTAATTTATTCGATTTTGGCAGCCGCCCTGGGCCCAAGTAGTCTTGTAATACCCGATTGATTGCGAACAGGAGTTAACCATGAACAGCGATACAGTTGCCACGATCGCTTCCATTCTCATCTTAGGTGCGGCTATCTGGGCCGCATTCGTAGTGCTGGAGACGGTCGCGAAAATAGTCCCTAAATTGCTCGGCGTGACAGTCGCGATCGGGCTTTTGCTTGTTTACCTGCAATATTACTGGGGCATCGACACTGCATATCTTTTGCAAACTGTCAAGCATTTGCCTGAAACTTTCAATTTCTCGATCGGCGCATAAAAAATTAGCATCAGCCAGCATTCTCAACAACCTCTCCCGGATAGATAGTTTGGTACCGGAAACAAAGTATATTTAGCCGAGTCCACAAAATACGGTAACTAGATTGACTTACTAGACATAAACGATTTGGGCTGTTAAACTACGGTAAGTCGATCGAGTAATGAGCTATTAACGTGGAAAACGCTAAAAAAGTCATTGAAGAGTACCAGCTTGCAGGACAACTCACCCAACAGTTGCCAGAAGCTAAGGGCTTTAACGAAGTCTGGTTTAAAAAGATCCGAGGCGGCTTGCTTCTGGCAATTGGATATTTGCTATCACCGCTGTGTTGGTGGAACGACATATTTTTCAATCTGCCAATTGCCTACGCCTTTGGGTATATCTTTAGTTGGCTTTCCCCAGATTTATTGTTTCCTTGCACAATTGTCGGCTACTGGCTTTCCAATATTGTGGGAATTCTGTTGATGCAGCTAGGAACTTTAGATGTTTTTACAGACAAACCCAAGGAAAAAAACCTCAAAAAAGAGTTATTGACGGGTTTAGTTTCCTCAACTGTCTTCACTGTTGTCATTGTGGCATTAATTCATTTTAATGTTCTCGATACTCCCGATTTCTTTTCCGGCCAAGAGCCGGTTAACCTCAGCTCTGCTTTACCTGTGACGAGCGTCACTTCAAGGTAGAAGGCAGAATATAAAGCACACAAATCAATCCAGGGTTTTTAATCAGTTACACAGGTACATTTAAGAAAATCAGGGAGCTTTTACACTACAATTTCTGTAGTTTTGTTTATTTGCATTTACTTACTTTTACCAAGAATATTGTTGCAGAAAACGCGGCAACTCTACAGCCTTGAAGAGACAAATTTTTGGTAAAAAATATTGAAATGCAAGTGAGATTTAGCCTGTGTAGCTGTGTTGCAGGAGCCGCCCAAGTTATCTATTTGTGGGTTGGCCGCGCTTAAATACACAGTTTTTGGGCATAACAGTGAACTACTTATTACTATCCTCTCTCAGCTTTTTTGTGGGCATTATCGTTGGTTTGACCGGAGTTGGCGGAGCGTCGCTCATCACCCCAATGTTAATTTTTGTGTTCCAAATTCCAGCATCAATTGCTATTAGTTCTGATGTTGTAGCTGCCACACTGATGAAAGTTGTTGGGGGCTTCAAACACTGGCAGCAAAAGACCCTCGACTTGCAAATAGTTAAGTGGCTGGCTTTGGGCAGCGTGCCCGGTTCGCTGACTGGCGTGTGGATTTTACACTGCATCAAATCCAGCGAAAGTCAGGACTTAGACAGCATATTGCTGCGCGTTCTCGGAGTAGGGATCGCACTAATTGTCGCTTTATCCCTGACGCAATTAGTGGTCAAAACATTTTTCCCTAAATTTAAATTTCCATCGCCCCCTAAATGGGACTTAAATACTAATTATGGCCGTATTTGTACTGTGAGTGCGGCAGCAATTTTAGGCTGCATAGTGGGAATCACTAGCGTGTCTTCCGGTTCGATGTTTGCACTGTTGCTGATTGCTTTTTTCCGCCTGGATACTTCTAAATTGGTGGGTACAGATATTTCGCAGGCGGCAATTTTGTTGATGTTTACATCTCTGGGACACCTCAGCCTCGGAACAGTAGACTGGAGTTTAGTTTTGCCGATTTGGTTGGGTTCGGTGCCGGGAGTTTTGGTAGGTGCTAAATTCTGCCAAATTATGCCTCAACGCCCGCTTAAGTTTGTGATTTACGGAATGTTGGCGATGGCTAGTTGGAAGTTGTATCAAGTCTGAAAAATAGAGGCGATCGCCCGGTGCCTACCCCAAATTGGCAAGGGGCAACCACGGGGCGATCGCCCAACCTACAATTTAATAATTGCTGACTAATGATTCGAGTTCGCGGATCGTCGGCAATTCTAAATCTTTGAACAAGGCTGTACTGAGGTAGCGTTCGCCATAAGAAGGCTGGACAAAAACTATCAATTTTCCAGCATTTTCGGGACGCTTGCCGATTTGAATTGCGGCAAACAAAGCGGCGCCTGCTGAAATTCCTGACAACAATCCTTCTTCTCTGGCAAGTCGGCGACTGTAGGCGATCGCATCTGCGTCGCTAACTGCGATCACCTCATCAATTAACTCTGGTTTCAACACTTCCGGGATGAATCCTGCACCAATTCCTTGAATTTTGTGAGCACCAGATTTACCTCCAGAAAGCACGGCGCTGGTGGCTGGTTCAACTGCGATCGTCCTAAAACTCGCTTTGCGCTGTTTAATTACCTCAGCAACTCCAGTAATTGTACCGCCGGTGCCAACTCCAGCAACTAAAAAATCTACTTTACCCTCTGTATCTTCCCAAATTTCCTCGGCCGTTGTCTCACGGTGAATTTTTGGATTAGCGGGGTTGCGAAACTGTTGCAGCATGAAAGCATCGGGGGTTTCTTCTACAATTTCTTCCGCACGCGCGATCGCGCTTAACATCCCTTCATGTCCCGGAGTTAATTCCAACTGAGCTCCGTAAGCTTTTAACATCGATCGGCGTTCCGTACTCATCGTATCCGGCATTGTTAAAATCAGACTGTAGCCTTTCGCCGCCGCGATCATTGCCAAAGCAATTCCAGTATTGCCTGAAGTCGGTTCAACTAAAATAGTTTTTCCGGGTTGAATTAACCCCGCCTCTTCTGCCGCCTGAATCATGCTCGCTGCAATCCGATCTTTCACCGAAGCAGCCGGATTCATCCCTTCCAATTTGGCCACAATTTGAGCAACTACTCCTTCGGATTGAGGAATTTTATTGAGCTGAACTAAAGGAGTTCTGCCAATTATCCCTGTAACATCCTTAGCTATTCTCATGGCTTAATTTCTCTCCCTTTAAATGTAGTACATGGGATGTGCTTGTTTGCGAACATCCCGCTGTTCGCACAAATCTTGTAATGTGTATTTCCCCAAAACAGCCCAAGATGCCTGTTGAGCTTCCTGCCAGATTTCTAGGACCGCAGTTTTTTCTATTGTTACAGATTCCGAAACTTTTTGGGTCGGGCCGCTGCCGTCGCCTTCGAGTGTCGAAAACACCTCTAGCAAAGTAATCTGCCAAGGCTCTTTCGCCAGCAAATAACCGCCTTTAGCACCCCGCAAACTCTGGACAATACTTGCACGCCGCAGCACGGCAAGAATTTGGTCTAAATAGCGTTCCGGTATCTCTTGAGAAGCAGTAAGTTCGCTTACTGTTAGGGGCGAATCCTTCGGGTGGTGGCTCGCCAGTTCCAAGAGCGCTAACAGGGCATATTGTACTCTAGAAGATAGTTCCACATTCCCCACTGGCGATCGAGTTTAAATTGTACATTATATCATAGTACACAATTCCGGTAGGTGTACAGGTGTTAGTATATTTTTATTACAAAAACGGTTGGAGAAATCCCGTGAGCAACGTAAATGTAGGTTTAAGCTGTCGGCACTGTCGGTATTACGAGCAGCACGGGCACAGGGGCGGAAACTGCCAGATGCTCGGCGTGGGTGTACAGGGTGGGTGGAAAGCTTGCTCCTTCTTGGTTCCACCCTTTGCACCGTCTTGGGAACACCCCGAAGGGGGTAGAGCCAGAAACTCTCAAATCTTGCAGGGAGCGAGTATTTTAGAGGCAATACCCCCGCCTTAAAGTAAGTGCTAAGTAGGTAGGCGGATATATGCTGTGTCATCGTTAAGTTTATTCATACTCACCTACTTGGCGGCAGTCAATACGTGCGAGATATCGCATCTGTTGGCAGTGAGAAGAAAGAAATCAGGATAAACAGAAAAGCAAGGGCGATTATCGCACTTGCTTTTGAACTTATTGACCAGTCGATGAGAAAATTTAATTAACGCACATTCGATACAAATTATCTGTTGCCCAGACCATTCTGAATTTGATCGAAGATTGCACCGTCACCAAAGAACTTGCTTTGCGCCCCCTTCCAGCCACCCATATCACTGACTGTAAACAGTTTACCAATTCTGGGAAACTGACTGCTAAATTGTCCGGCTACCGTGGAGTTAACAGGTCGAAAACCCACTTTAGCAAATTCTCGCTGAGCTTCAGGCGTGTAAAGATATTTCACAAAAGCTTCCGCCACCTTAGTAGTTCCGTGTTTGGCTGCGTATTTATCAACTACAGCCACGGGGTTGTCAATGGAAATATTCACTTGGGGGATGATGAAAGGTTCAGCTTCGCCCTTCTGTTTCGCCAACAGAACTTCATTTTCGTAGTTGATCAGCACATCCCCTTGGTTTTGTTTGTAGAAGGTATCAGATGCTTCGCGGGCATCTTTGGGAAGCACGGGCACGTTTTTATAAACCTGGCTGACAAAGGTGCGGGCTGCTTGTTCGTTTCCTCCGTTTCGAGTTATCGAACCCCACAAAGCTAAGAAGTTCCAGCGCGCGACACCAGAGGTTTTGGGATTAGCAGTAATTACTTTGATACCCGGTTTGGCTAAATCGGCCCAGCCTTGTATTTTTTTGGGATTTCCGGCCCGCGCTACTAATGCTACGACTGATTTGCTCACAATCCCGCTATTTGGCACTTCTCGTTCCCAACCCTGTTTAATTAGACCGGCTTCTTGGATGCGATCGGTATCATAAGCTAAGGCTAAGTGTACAACATCGGCTTCCAAACCGCTAATCACAGCACGGGTTTGAGAACCTGAACCGCCGTAGCTTTGGCTGATAGTGACATTCTGGTTGTTTTCTCGTTTCCACTTGGCTACAAAGTCGGGAATAATCTTTTCGTAGGCGGATTTGGTAACAGAAAAGGAAACTAAGGTAAGTTCGACATCTTTTGGTTTTGCCTGGCTGATTGCAGGCTGAGGGATTAACCAGCTCAAGCCTAAACCTACTGCAAAAAAGAAAGTAAAAACTTTGAACAGGGACGATTCCAGCAACTTTGCTGACTTTAGAGAAAAACCTGCCGAAGCATTCTTTTTTCCCGATGGCAACAAAATTCTATCTTTTCGACGATGATACCACATTAACGAGGGTTCCTTTTGTTGTTTGAGTTTCTGGTGAATTGAGCGCAAAACTTAACGTAATGCGCTGGCAAGCAGTGCAAATGCAATCCGATTATATTTGCCAGGAAGATCTATAAGATTTCGCTATGGCACTAATTTTGGCCAATGGTAACAATGACACTATTGAGAGAGTTTTTTGCCCGTAGTTGGGCCTCGCACTTAAGTAGCGATCGCCAACTCTCTCTACCTAATTTAACAGACTACACGATTAAATACTTAATGTCTATAGGCAAACAGTAGTTTTTTGCTTTCTTAATTCTGGAGTCGGAGGAGCGATCGCAATATAATTCCCGCAACACTACCCACTTCATCAGCAGCAATCTACAGCCAACCGTGTAAACTGATGGAAGCAATGCCGCTAAAAAAAGCGCCGACATTGCAGCCAAAAGCTAGCAGCCCTCCATAGCCCATCACAAATACCTCACAAAGTCTATATAATTTTTTGTGAAACATGAGAAAATATCTGGAGTTGAAAAGGTTAAGAGTTAACTGTTAAGAGTTAATAACCTTTTATATTTCGTAGTGCCACACCTCAGAAGGTTGCAGAATAATCCGGTGGAGTGGCAGACGATCGATCAAGCCTTGCTGCTCAAAATGACCGAGTGTGCGAGTGACAGTTACGCGACTTGTACCGATGATTTCTGCAATGTCCTGATGCGTTAAAATCATATCGATCAGATGTCCTCGCTCTACCTCAGAACCAAACCTCTTAGCCAGCCAAGTTAATAGTTGATAGAGCATAAAATCAACTCTTTTGTAACCTCGCATTACCATAAAGTCTTCAGCCTGCTGAATGTGAGTGAGCAAAATATCTCTATTTAGCCAGCGCTCGCCCGATAGTAAAATTGCCTCGACTTTAGTAAGGCATTCAATTTGAAAAGGATCGCATTTTGATATCGGTTTGCCGATCGTATCACCAGGCCCCCACAATCCCAAGGTGATAATTGTGCCATCTTCAAGCCACGTTACAGTTCGCACTACTCCACTTTCAATTCGCCACAGAGCATTGCTTCTGTTGGGCAAGTGCGAGCGGCGAGGAAATATATGTCGGCTCGTTTCATCAAAAGTTTTAGTGGAAAGAGAAGCAATAGTCATAGCGAGTTACTTAAGGAACCAAAGTTAGTCTGTACAAGGGCAGCAGGATAGTGTTGCTGGAAAAAATCTATATAAATTCAAGCTTTACTAGATTCCGGCACCGTCTAAAAACTGTGTAATGAATAAATCAGAAGACATAAATAATTCATGTTTTTCGACCTCTGCTTGCTCTGATTGAGTTGTTTTGAGCGGATATGATTGAGATTTTAAAAAATTAACCTGCTCTTCTAAATCCTTAATTCGATCGAACAAAGCTCGAATAGCTTGAGCTTCCAAATCCGGTAGGCCTTGAGAATTTTGGGCATCTTCCACCTGCTTTTTCCGAGAGATGATGCGGCCGGGAATTCCCACAACTGTGCAATCGCTAGGGACATCCCGTAGCACTACCGAACCCGCACCAATCCGAACATTATTGCCAATTTGAATATTGCCTAAAACTTTAGCACCGGCTCCCACCACTACATTTTCTCCCAGCGTCGGATGCCGTTTTCCTATTTCTTTACCCGTGCCGCCAATGGTCGCTCCTTGATAAATTACAGCATAATCTCCCACGATCGCAGTTTCGCCAATTACCACCCCCATGCCGTGGTCGATAAACACCCCCCTACCAATTGTCGCTCCTGGGTGGATCTCAATACCTGTTAAAAAGCGACTTAGTTGGGAAATCAAGCGCGGTACAAACGGCAGGCCAGCGGAATAAAGCCAGTGTGCTATCCGGTGCAAAAAAAGTGCTTGCAGTCCGGGATAGCAAAATAATACTTCCAGCCAGTTGCGCGCCGCGGGGTCGCGTTCGTAAATAATTTGCAAGTCACTGAACATATTTAGTCTCGCCGTGTTTGGGTTATACAGTATCGGCAGTGCCCACGGTTTAAGCTGCATAAAGCAGTATTGGTTTTGGCATTATTACATATAATACTATAACCAGACCGAATTACAGTAGTTAAAGGGAAAAAAATTTTCCTTCCCCAGCCATTTCTAAGCTGCCTCCGATATTTTCCGGGAAACAAACGGTACAGCTTGTCTGACTTCTTGCCGGAGCGGAATCTCGATCAAAAATTCCGTCCCCAATCCCGGTGTCGAATCGCAGCGCAGCGTACCCTTGTGCTTTTCTACGACAATTTTATAGCTGATTGACAGTCCCAATCCCGTCCCTTTTCCGGCTGGTTTCGTCGTAAAGAACGGGTCGAACAGCCGTTTTTTGACATTTTCTGCCATACCGGGGCCGTTGTCAGATATCCGCACAATTATTTTATCGGGGATCGTCGAATATTCTGTGGTTATGGCGATCGCGATCGGATTAGCTTTCGCCACTGTGGGCCCGCGATCGAGGTTGTAACTCTCCAGGGCGTCGATCGCATTAGCCAGAATATTCATAAACACCTGATTTAATTGTCCGGCATAGCACTCTACTAAAGGTAAATGGCTGTAGTTTTTAACAATCTCGATCGGCGGGCGATCGGCTGTAGCTTTCAGGCGACTTTGCAGAATTAGCAAAGTGCTGTCAATGCCTTCATGGATGTTGACAGGTTTCATTTCGCTTTCATCTAAGCGAGAAAAATTCCGCAAAGATTGGACAATTTGAACTATGCGATCGGCTCCTATTTTCATCGAAGACAGCAGTTGCGGCAAATCTTTGCTGAGAAAGTCAAAGTCAACATTTTCTAAATACTTTGAAATTTCCGAGGGAGGGGATAAATAGTATTTTTTGTAGAGTTTTACCAACTCCAACAAATCCTTACTATATGCGCTGGCGTGGTGGATATTGCCGTAAATAAAACTAATAGGATTGTTAACTTCGTGGGCTACACCAGCAACTAATAAACCCAAACTAGACATTTTTTCCTGCTGAATCAGTTGAGCTTGAGTTTCCTGCAACTCTTGCAACGTTTGCTCTAGCTGTTGAGATTTAGCCGTGCGTTCTGCTGCTACTTTTTCAATTCGGTCGGTATAATTCAACAAGCTTATTAGATAAAGTGCCGCCGCCCAACTTAAGATTGTCCCAAATATTAAAACAGTCAAAGAACGCCAAAATCTTAGAGGATTAATGTATTCTGGCGTTAGCCGTAGTTGCAGCAACCACCTGCGATTTTCAATATTGAGAATGCGGGTGCAACTGCTGCCGTCCGGGCAGTAAGCTCTTTCCCCAAGCTGGAGTTTATTTTTGATATTTTCGTCGGTAATTATCCTTTTTGTCTTCGCTTCGTAAAACGCCAGAAATCTTTCTGCTTCAGGAGCCATAGCATCTTGAAGATACACATTAACAAAATTGAGTTGAGTTTCCTGTAAAGCCGACTTAACAATAGCATCAACGAGCAAAATTCCGAAAGCAAAACCTTTCAAGTTTTCTGTATTTCTAGAAAGTAAATTTTGCGGCAATTCGGCGGTATCGCCAGGATAAGTTGGACTAAAAATTGGCAGAAAGACGAAGACGCTGGGGTGATTTTGTGATGGCAATTTTTGGCGATCTGTCGCGGTAATTTCTTGTCTTTTTGTGGCATTTTCTAACGCTACCCGATTGGCAGTTAAATTTAAACCTAAATCTATTTCCTCTGTTAGGAATTGCGGAGAGTCAGAAACACCGGGCAGCCAAGCGATCGCCTTCAGGCTCGGATGGCGGTAGAGGGCTGAACCAACAAATGTCTTCATTTCTGGTTTTTTAACGCCGTCAAATACGCTGTAGAATGCTCCCGCAGCCCGAATTATTTCTAAATTTCCGCTAACATCTTTCTGAATGTCTGTAGCTATTTTGTCCAGCCGATCTTGCAGTTCGGCTTGCATGGATTTGTATTCCCAATTGTACGCAACTGAAGAGGCGATCGCAGACAGTCCCAATCCTGCACAAAGTGTTAATCCTGCCTGGATGTAACGGCGATAACTAAGTAAAGTGCTAGTTGCTAAATTCAAGAATTTGTTAGCAGTCATATTCTTCGCTGACCTTTTTTTATCGTTCCCACTCAAAATTTCAGGAGGAAGCTCTTTCTCGTTCTCAGGCTCTGCCTGGGAATGAATTTCAGGAGGCTCTGCCTCCGATTTAGAGCCACGAGACAGCATTACCAGGCACGAGCCTGGTAACGATGTGAGAGCAGTGTTTTGTAGAAGATCCCGGATAGTATTTTGCGTAAGATGCAGTCGCTGATTTAAATTGAATAAGCAGGAAAAGTCATGGCGTGTTTGGGCTTGACGTAAACCTGCTGATCTCGCGTTAACTGTAGAGAATCGAAGCGCTCGCGACTCACGTAAGCTGTTACTACCTGCTGCGATTCTAACACTAACTCGGTTTGTATTTCCCGTCCTAAATGAATGATGCGACTGACTTTTGCTAATGAAAAACCCGATTCCGGTTTAGTTTTAATTTCCACGTCGTGGGGGCGCAAAAACACTACGTCCGAATGAGCGGCTCCATTATGGCGAGGCGTTGTGGCGTTGCTGGCGAACAAACCCGCAGTATTCGACAGCACATTGACAGGCCCAATAAAACTCATCACAAAAGCTGATGCAGGTTTGTCATAAATTTCAGCAGGAGTGCCAACTTGTTCGACTCTACCTTTGTTCATCACCACAATTTCATCGGCTACTTCCATAGCTTCTTCTTGGTCGTGAGTCACAAAAACTGTGGTGATGTTAACTTCTTTGTGAAGGTTGTGCAGCCACGATCGCAATTCTTTGCGGACTTTAGCATCTAATGCTCCAAAAGGTTCGTCTAGCAGCAGCACTTTCGGTTGAACTGCTAGAGCTCTGGCCAAAGCAACCCGCTGCCGCTGGCCGCCGGAAAGTTGCGAAGGATAGCGATCGCCCAAACCTGTCAACTGCACTAAATCCAAAAGTTCATCAACCCGCCTGCTAATAGAGCCTTTAGGAACTTTGCGAATCTCCATCGCAAAAGCTATATTTTTCCTAATACTCATGTGTTTGAATAAAGCGTAGTGCTGAAACACAAAACCGATATGCCTATCCTGCACCGACTGATGAGTAGCATTTTCACCGATCAGGTAAATCTGACCGCTGTCCGGCGGTTCTAGCCCCGCGATCATCCTCAGCAGAGTCGATTTCCCGGAACCGGAAGGTCCCAACAGCGCGACTAAAGAACCCTTTTTAATTTCCAAATTCACGTTGTCAATTGCGTGGAAGGAGCCGAAGTGTTTCGATACGTTCCGAATTGTAATGCTCATGAGTTTATTTACCTATTTTCGGAGTTAACTTGGCTAACTCCGCTTATCTGACCGATTTACAGTAGTATATCTTTAAAAGAATATTTTGCAACACCTGTAACTTTTTGTATTGTATTTCGAGGCCCTCCTGATGGAGACGGCGCTTCAAAGTTGACGCTGGCGGGCCGTCCGAGTTAACCCGTGAGCGTTTCGATATGTGGCTGTAGCGGTAAATGCGATCGTCCCAGAGTAAGCGATGCTGAAATTACGCAGAAACCGGGTTTGATGGACGAAAATACTGCATCAAAACCTTTAAAACCTTTAATCCCCGTAAAAAACCCCGTTTCTTTACTGTAGCTCTATATTTTACGGCTGGCGACAATTCCCCGACTCCCAGCGATATTGAAGATTTCAGGTAGGAATTGCTCAATCTGAGGTGCGATCGCCCACAATTTATATGACAATAGTTAGTTCATAAGCATACAGGCTTCAGCTTTGACAAACTACCAGAATAGTAAATTCTAACCAGAACACCACTATGGGAAAACCAACAGGCTTTATCGAATTCTTGCGCGAATTGCCCTCCGAACTCTCACCAGTCGAAAGAGTCCACAACTGGGACGAATTTCACCTACCGATGGAGGAGGACAAACTCCGCACCCAAGGCGCGCGCTGCATGGATTGCGGTATTCCGTTTTGCCACACGGGTACAATCATCAGCGGCATGGCAAGCGGCTGCCCGATTAACAACCTCATCCCCGAATGGAACGACCTAGTATATCGCGGACTCTGGAAAGAAGCCCTAGACAGACTCCACAAAACGAACAACTTCCCGGAATTCACCGGCCGCGTCTGTCCCGCACCCTGCGAAGGCGCTTGCGTGCTCGGCATCAACAACCCGCCGGTCACGATTAAAAACATCGAAGCCGCAATTATCGATAAAGGCTGGGATGAAGGCTGGATTACTGCCGAACCGCCAGCCAAACGCACCGGCAAAAAAATCGCCGTCATCGGTTCCGGGCCCGCAGGTTTGTCCGCCGCCGCGCAACTCAACAAAGCCGGTCATTGGGTAACTGTATACGAAAGAGCCGATCGACCAGGCGGCCTGCTAATGTATGGCATCCCCAACATGAAGCTAGACAAAGAACAAGTCGTCATGCGCCGCCTGAAAGTCCTCGAAGACGAAGGCGTGACATTCGTCTGCAACACCGAAGTCGGCAAAGACTTGCCAGCGGAACAACTGCTAAAAGAATACGACTCCGTTGTGCTCTGTACCGGCGCCACCAAACCCCGCGACTTGGGCATCCCCGGCCGGGAATTGAAAGGCATCCACTTCGCAATGGACTTCCTGACAGCCAACACCAAAGCAGTTTTAGACAAGAGCACCAACGATAACTTCATCTCCGCCGAAGGCAAAGATATAGTGATTATCGGCGGTGGCGACACCGGCACCGACTGCGTGGGCACGTCCATCCGCCACGGCTGCAAAAGCCTCGTACAGCTAGAAATACTGCCCAAACCGCCCTCAGAACGCGCGGCCAACAATCCCTGGCCCGAATGGCCAAAAGTCTACCGTCTCGACTACGGCCAAGAAGAAGCCGCAGCCAAATTCGGCGACGACCCCCGCGGCTATCTCACGACGGCGACCAAGTTTGAGGGCGACGAAAACGGCAATGTCAAAGCCGTGCACACCGTTGAGGTGGAGTGGGCGAAAAACGAAAAAGGACAGTTTATTCCGAACCACATCCCGGGCACCGAAAAAGTGTTGCCGGCACAGCTTGTGTTGCTAGCGATGGGCTTCCTCGGCCCGGAACAGCCCTTGCTGGATGCCCTGGGATTGGAACGCGACGCCCGCAGCAACGTGAAAGCCGAGCACGAAAAATATACAACCAGCATTCCGGGAGTTTTCGCGGCTGGTGACTGTCGCCGGGGACAAAGTTTGGTGGTTTGGGCGATTAATGAAGGGCGGGGCGTGGCGCGGGAGTGCGACCTTTATCTGATGGGGAGCACGGATTTGCCTTAGTTTTTAGGATTTACAGTACGGACACGGCGCCGTGCCCATTAGTGTCAACTTAAGCTTTTCGTCCGCCAGTCCTCCCGCCTACCCGGCAGTCCGCCAGGGAATGAATTCCCTGTCTAATAGCGAAAGTCCTCTGAAGAGGACTAATCAGTTTACAACTCTTTTTGTCAGTCCTCTTAAGAGGACTTTCGCTTTGAGGCAGGGGTTGAAACCCCTGCCGGACTGAGGGTTTAACGCGCTTGTTGACAGGATCAAGGACACGGCAGTGCCGTTTCCCTACCGTTGACAGATAAAGGACACGGCAATGCCGTTTCCCTACCCCAAAATAATCGTAGGGGCGGTGCCCCCGTGCCCGCCTTCTCCTGTGCCCGATCGCATTTCTCCACCACCAATCAACCAAAATTCAACGGATCGACATCAATAGTTAAACTAACAGAACGCGGCGTACGATCGCGCAATCCGATCAAATCCGACAAATCCACCGACTCATCCAAAGGCAACTTCAGCAAAATCTGCCACCGATAGCGATTTGCCACCCGCATAATCGTCGCAGGTGCAGGCCCCAACAACTCACAGCCCGGTACAGACAATCGCTCAATATACTCCTGACAAACAGACGCCAATTGTACCGCCGTCACCGCCACTTCTGCCGCATCTACACTGCTCAATCGCAACAATACCAGCCGCCCCGAAGGTGGATAATTCAGCGCCGCTCTTTCTGCTAATTCTGTTTCCACAAAACCCGCATATTCGTGCCGCCTAACTGCTTGAATAACCCGGTGTTCGGGAGTGTAAGTTTGAATAATTACCCGCCCCGGATCGTCGCCTCTGCCCGCACGACCCGCGACTTGAGTTAATGTTTGAAAAGCTCGTTCGCTTGCCCGATAATCTGATAAGTTTAGCAACCCGTCAGCAGACACAACTCCCACCAATGTTACTCCAGCTAAATCTAACCCTTTCGTCAGCATTTGCGTACCCAACAAAATATCAGCTTCCCCATTGGCAAATTGCGTTAACAATCTGCGGTGGTCGCCCTTCTTTCTAGTC
Organism: Microcoleus sp. S13_C5; assembly: GCF_036700845.1. Lineage (NCBI taxonomy): Bacteria > Bacillati > Cyanobacteriota > Cyanophyceae > Oscillatoriales > Microcoleaceae > Microcoleus > Microcoleus sp. S13_C5. The sequence goes on along the minus strand of NZ_JAUBPR010000007.1, from coordinate 20,906 downwards.
GTATCGCTGTCAAACCGAATTGCCCGCAATTCTGGAAACAATCTCGTTAATTCCTGTTCTACTCGCTGAGTGCCACTACCAAAGTTTTTGAAGTAAGGAGAACTGCATTCCGGGCAGTTTTGAGGGTGTCTTTCCGTGTGGTTGCAGTAGTGACAGCGCAATATTTCTGCTGTTCCTTCGCCGACGTGGTGATAAGACAGGGAAACATCGCAGTTCGGGCATTCCATCACATAGCCGCAACTCCGACAAGAGACAAAGGTACTGTGTCCTCTTCTGTGAATAAACAGGATACCTTGCTGTTGTCTTGCTCGCAATTGTTCTAGGGCGTTTTGCAGGGAAGCACTGAAAATTGAACGGTTTCCTTGCCGCAATTCTTGGCGCATATCCACTATTTCCACAGGCGGCATGGGGCGGGAATAAATGCGATCGGGCAAGGATAAATAATGGATATTTGGTAACGAGTAATAATCTCGGCGCGTCCCCACCAAGGTCTCTAATGCTGGCGTTGCGGAACCTAAAATTAAGGGACAATTTTCTAATTCGGCGCGCCATTTGGCAACGGTGCGGGCGTGGTAGCACGGCGCTGGTTGGTCTTGTTTGAAGCTGCTGTCGTGTTCTTCATCGAGGATAATTAAGCCGAGGTGAGGTAAAGGCGCAAAAATAGCCGATCGCGTGCCGATGACAATTTGCGGGGTTCCAGTCAGCATCTGACGCCATGTATCGTAACGTTCGCCGTCGGATAGGGCGCTGTGGTACACGCAAATTTGCTCGCCAAAACGAGCTCGGAATCGATCGGTAAGTTGTGGTGTCAAACCGATTTCGGGAACGAGTACGAGGGCGGATTTGCCGCTGGCTAAGATTGGGGCGATCGCCTGCAAATACACTTCGGTTTTCCCGGAACCTGTAACGCCGTGCAGCAGCACTTGACGAAATCCCGAAAAAGAGTTAATAAACGCTAAGGCTTCAGCCTGAAAATGAGTTAAAGTCTTCGGTGCATCTGGCAATTGAGAAATTCCGCGATCGCCCCTGAGCACTTCCCTTTGATCGATAACAACACAGCCTTTTTCTTCTATTTTTTTGACAACCGAAGAACTTGCGCTGCAAATCCTCAGTAAATCATTCATCCACATTTCACCGCCACCCCGGCGCAAAACTTCCAATACTTCTTGTTGCCGCTTGGTTAAATCTGTGACAAATGCACTAGCAATTAATGTCACTGCCGGTTTGAGTTGTGGTTTGGGAGGATGGGGAGGTTCTAAATAACTTTCTACCCAACCCCGTTTCAACAAATCTTTCAATCCCCGATAACTTCCCTTAACTTGGCGCTGGAGATATTGCCAAGTGTAATCGCCGTTTTTTTGAGCTTGCAGCAATTGCAAAATTTGACTGGCGGCGGGATTGAGAAATGTTTCGGCATTCGGAGAAATTGCGTCCTTAATTAAGCGAATTCGGCGCACGGAACGGCTTAACAAACCGGGCGGCAAGGAGGCTCTAATTACTTGAATTAAAGGTGTGCAATAATAGGTGGCGGTGCGTTCGAGTAATTCCCAGTAATTAGGCGGGAAAAATCCCGTACTGACAACATCTTCGACATCTTTAACCCGCGCCGGATCTAAGTCGGGCGGCAGTTGAGAAATGAACCGAATCGCGATCGCCCCTACCTGTTGACTGCCAAAGGGTACACTCAAAATATCCCCTGGTTGCACGGTAAGTTCCGCAGGTAAACGATAGGTAAATAACTTATTTTCCTCCCCTGGGGAGTCCCCCGCAACCCTGAAAGGAGAGTCCACCAATACCTCGATCCACTCTGCTTGCACGGTGTGGCGCTGTGGCGGTTCGCTGCTGCCGTAGGATGCCCCGGCCTCTGCCGCTATAGGGGTTGACAAACCAAAAGTGACAGTAGACATAGGGTTGCACATCAAACTAGGAGGAGCCGCGGTCAAAGGGAGTTTTCATTATCCCTCAGTTTAGCTCGATCGATCGCTCTTAGCTGCGGGAATTGGCGATCGGAATCTCGATCGCGAATTCAGTCCCTTCTCCAATTGCGGATATGCACTCCAACCTCCCGCCGTGTTTGTCCACAACAATCTGATAGCTAATTGACAATCCCAAACCCGTCCCGTGACCAACTTGTTTGGTGGTGAAAAACGGATCAAAAATTTTCGCTTTTACAGATTCATTCATTCCCACACCGTTATCTTTGATGCTAATTTTTGCCCAATTTTCGGAAATAATTGAAGTAGTAATTGTCATCTGGATAGGGTTGGCTTCTATCTCCTCCTGCGAAGACTTTTGCTCTCGCTCCCGCAGGGCATCAACAGCATTATTAATGATGTTCATAAACACCTGATTTAATTGTCCAGCATAACACTCTACCTTGGGCAAAGAGCCATAGTTTTTAATTAATTTTATAGCCGAATGACCGGGTTTCTCTTTGGTTAGATGCTGCAAAATTAACAATGTGCTGTCAATTCCTTCGTGAATGTTAACTGGTTTCTTTTCACCTTCATCTACCCGCGCAAAGTTGCGTAAAGTCAACACAATTTCGCGGATGCGCTCCGAGCCAACTTTCATTGACGAAAGAGTTTTCAACAAATCTTCGCGCAGAAAGTTGAGGTCAATTTTTTCAATAAAACTTTCAATCTCTACATCTGTTTCGGGATACCGATCCTGGTACATTGCGAGCAATTTTAAAAGGTCGCCAGCGTAATCATTGACATAGGTAATATTGCCGTAGATGAAGTTAACGGGATTGTTAATTTCGTGAGCAATACCAGCTACCAAAATGCCCAAAGCCGACATTTTCTCAGCTTCGATCAATTTGAGCTGCGTTGTTTGCTGGTTTTCCAGAGCTTTTTCCAGTGTATAGATTCTTGCTTTTAAAATATTTTCGGAATCTCTAAATTCCTCACTGAGTGTTTTTAGTAAAGATTCTTTTTTTTGATTAAGGGCTTGTAATTGGCTGCGTTCGGTTTCCGAATTTTCGACTTTTTCCCGCAGGATTCGATTTTCCTTTTCCAGGTCTTTGATTCTGTTGTGCCAGTCTGTTGGTTCCATCGGCTATTATTTTGAACCTAAAAATATTGTCAGAACAGTTTTATTAGTAAATTTAGTTGCACACTTTACCTAGTTAGAATCTCGGCGCACATCGCCTAGCCAATTTTGTCCGAAAATTTCAACACTTCCTTTATTTTGGTAGATCTAAAAATCTTATCTAAGATACATTCAAAATGTCAACATATTAATGACAAATCTGGTTAAAACCGATCGCTACTTTTCTTCCCCGTACTCGCATTTGTGGGCTTTTCATCCGATTCTTGATAAATAAGCAGGGCGATCGCCAACTTATAAAGGCGGGCCCCAGCGCGAAAAATTGCCCGATTCAGCCAATATCTGTACAAAACCCGCCGACTTTGCGGGCCAAAATATTAAATGTGAGTGCTATCGACGGGGGACGACGGGAAAAGTGCGATCGACGGCGCGCCCCATCGCCCACAAGCAATCTCAACTAACAAGGCCATGCCTCTATCCCAGAACGCAATCACACTATACCATTCCTCCGAAATCTCACTGCAATGTGTCGATCGTACTCACACACCCGCACCATTGTGTGCTAATAACTACTACTTGTGACAACATCGACACAGCAGTTTATATTTGGAGAGTAATTGATGTCAGGTAGCGAAGTTCGTGCAGACTTTTGGATGAGCGAGTACATTACCCCTTGGGATATTTACGTTCACGGCGTCATCGCGGTGCTCGCTTACAAGAAAACAGCCTATCAAGAAATGTACGTAGTTCAGACCGGTACCTACGGCAAAGGCTTAGTTTTGGACGGCAAATGGCAATCTTGTACAGGCGACGAGTTTCTGTACCACGAACCCCTGGTGCACCCAGCCATGATTTGTCACGGTTCACCCAAAAAAGTCCTCGTTCTCGGCGGCGGAGAAGGAGCTACAATTAGAGAAGTGCTGCGCTGGAAAACCGTTGAAAAAGTCGTGATGATCGACATTGACGGCGAAGTAGTAGAAGCTTGCCGCGAACACCTGCCCGAAATGCACCAAAATGCCTTTGACGACCCCCGCTGCGAAGTAGTAATCGGCGATGCTTTGGACTATTTAGATAAAACTGACAATGATTGGGATATTGTCATTTCTGACTTGTCCGATCCCATTGAAGAAGGCCCATCTTTCCAGTTATTTACCAAAGAGTATTTTGAGAAAGTTCGCAAGGTAATGTCGCCTAACGGATATTTCGTAGTCCAAGCGGGCCCAGTTTCTCCAGCAGAAATGAAAATGCACGCTCGCATTGTAAATACCCTGAAATCTGTTTTCCCCAATGTTCAATCCTGCACCAGCTTTATTTCTACTTATGGAGCTCCTTGGGGTTTTGCGATAGCTTCTAATCAAGAAATAAATACGCGGCCCGAACCCGAAGTTACTGACAAATTACTCGCCGAGAAAACAACTGGCGGGTTGCGGATGTTAGACGGAATTACACTGTTGGGTTTGATGCAAGTTCCCGGTCACTTGCGGCAGGTAATCGCCGCTGAAACCGAAGTTTACACTATGGCAGCACCACCTAAGTTTTTCGGGAAAGGTTCGGTTGGTCAGTGAAGTTAAATTGAAAGAGAAATGTAGTTTGGAGTAACTGAGATGAACAATTTAATTCGCATAGTCGCTGCCATTTTTCTTCCCCCGCTGGGCGTATTTTTGACTGTCGGCATCGGTACTGATTTTTGGATCAACCTGGTTCTCACGTTTTTGGGCTTTATTCCCGGCATCATTCACGCTGTTTGGGTGATTGCTAAGCACGATCGAGCTTAACTTGAAAGCAAATTGAGTTTTGGGATAATAAACAGGCAAGAGAAAAAAAACTTTTTTTTGCCTGTTTTCACCAATTAATCTGGATTAAACCTGCGTTCATCCGCGTTCCTCTGCGGTTAAGAATAAAAAAATCTAATTCATCTTAGATTTAGATTGCACCTCAATTTCTTCACAAACCAATTCAGCAATTTTTTTCGACGCCCCCGATTCTCCTCGAACCGCACGCAAACGATCGCCCATTTGTGCTAATTTATCAGGATGGCTCAAATAGTCGATCGCCAATTGGGCAATTACTTCCGGTTCCAGCTTCCCAATTAACTCCGGCACAATCTTTTCCTGTGCCCAAATATTCGGCCAAGCATAAAGCTTTCCCTTCCCCAATCGCCAGATTAGCCAATTAATCACCGTCGCAAAAGCTGAACCGACTAACGGCAAATTTGCCAGTAATCCCGGCAATCCGTCCCAAGCTTTCATCGCATCCAATTGCTGCGTCGGAATCAAAACAATCATCGGTACGGCTAAGGAACCCAATTCGGCAGTATTCGCTCCCACAGTAGTTAAACACAGGCTGCATTCTGATAGCAAATCGTAAGCGGGCGTCTGCGTCCAAAGTTCTACTTGCAAGTTATTTGCTGTCTGCAAAAACGGCGTTTCTGTTAAATGAAGTTCGGCGCTGGCGTTTTCAAATAGATGCAGGCAAGGATTGTGTTCAGGGTCGGCAAAACGTGCTAGAGTTTGCACATCTATGCTAGGAGCAACGGGAATTACAAAGCGAGTTTGAGGACGGACGCGGTGGATGGATTGGGCGATCGACAAACATAACGGTACACCTAACGCTAATTTGGCGGCTTTAGAACCGGGCAACAATCCAATTAATTCTATTTTCCGTAGGGGCGGTGCCCCCGTGCCCGCCCTGCCCGATTTCCCGTTCCCTACTTCGGCGATCAAATCTCCGACAACTGTAAATTTCTTAGCATATTTTTCGGGAATTTTAGCAAAAACTTCCGGTTTCATCGCTGCAAATTTGTCAATCCAGCGATACCACCGCGCGTCCCATTCAGCATAAATAACAGTGCGATATTTTAGCCTTTTGCCAATCACAACTGTAAAAAATTGATCGCCGCCTAAAAATAAAACAACTCCTGTTTCGTGCCAATCCCAATTTTCAGCAGTTTTGCCCGACAATAAGAATGGAAAAAAATGCTCCGGTGCTTGCACTCTGTCAACTTCTGGGTAGGAACAGGCTATTTCTGCTTCTTTCCCGGTGGCGTGCGGACAGGGGGACAGCACCACAGAGATTCGCGCTTGAGTGCCCGCGTTTCGCAATTGCTCGCGCAAAGCTTGCACGGCGGGACGCACCCAAGTTGCCAATTCTCCGGGGCCGTTGGAGAGGATTAAAATATCGACTGTCATAGGATTTAATATTTGAGAGGATACAAGGGAGAATTTATGACAGATTTAATTGATGCCGTCAAGACGGGTGATGTTGCGGCTGTAGAAAGTGCGATCGAACAGCGTGCAGATATCAATGCCAAGGATGAGGAAGGTGCGACGGCTTTGACGGCTGCGGCTGAGGCTGGCAATTCGGAGATCGTCAAAAAATTGCTGGCTGCAGGTGCGGATGTCAACAGTCACGATAATGACGGGTGGACGCCGTTAATGAGTGCCGCTGCTGCCGGACATACCGAGATTGTACAGCTTTTGCTGGAGGCGGGGGCAGATGTGAATGCTAAAACTAATTTTGGTTTGACGGCTTTGATGAGTGCAGCAGGTAGCGGGCGCACTCAAGTTGTGGAATTTTTAATCGATAAAGGAGCTGATATCAAAGCTAAGGATAATAATACTTGGACTGCGTTAATTTGGGCGTCTTCGGAGGGTCACAAAGATACTGTTGAGGTTTTGAAGCTAGCGCGCGATCGGGCTTAATTACTCACAGGAATTACGCATGGGGTGGCCAGAAACCGGGTTTTTGATTAAACCCGGCTTATGAGACTCTGTACGTAAGTCGCGTTTAAATTTCATTAACCTGGTTTCTAGCCAAGCAAGAAAGTAAAACTATAAAAGTCAACTGGAGGAAATGTTAGTTGTTTCAAAGTTAATCCAGCATATCCCTCAAGAATTGCAATTGTATCTCCTCTTTTTGAGATAACTAAATCTGCACCCACTGGAGATATTTGATAGTCACTGAGTTTTCCTGATAGCTGGAGTGCATCTCCCTGACTGGGGTTGAAGTCGCGAATGATAGCGTCCCCCGGGCCTAAATACAAATCTTGAGTGGTGCGGCGGAAGCTGCTAGTAGCCGAAAGCTGACTATTGTCATAAGCCAAAATAAAAGTATCAGCACCTTGGCTCCCAATCAAGGTATCAACTTCGTTGCTACCGTAGCTCAAATAACGGCCAGCAAAGTCAACTCCAATAATTGTCGATTTTCCCTTGCCAAAAGCAGTCACAACATCATTCCCAGAAGTCCCGACAAAAGTTGCAGAGCGATTTGTTTCAAATTGCCCAACTTTTGTATACTGATCGAGACCTGAAGCAAAACTTCCTGCTTGAACAGCCGCATCAACATCGGGATTGTTTGCTAAATATCCAGCTTCCCAAAAGTTATCCAATACAGAAACTTGCTCGAAAATCAAGAAATCAGGTTCCCGATTTTCTAGAAACGGCATATTCGCAACACCCTCGACTTCAGCAATCACTGGGACAACGCTAGAGCTTGGTAGTCCCTCAATCTCAAAATTTCCAGAAGCGTTAAACTGATAATTGTAGCCGCCTCGCGTTCCGGCTAGGCGGATCTTATCGGCTTGCGGGTCAAAGTTTTTAATCGTAGCGGCGCCAGTGGCGGCGATATACGAGCTGTAGAATCGATCCTCCTTCACACCGAGAACGAAAGTATCACTACCTTGACCGCCAATGAGCGTATCGCGATCGTTACGAGGGGGTCTTTTTTCATAAACTCTATTTCCCGCTGCATCTAAAGATACTTCAACGCCAGTGATTTCAACTTTTCCTACACCAAATCCCGTTACAATGTCAGTGTCTTTAGTCCCGACAAATGTAGCCGATCGCGCTGGCTCAAATTGTCCAAATTTTCGGTAGTGTTCCCCACCTGTTTTGAAAACTCCCGCCTTGACTGCTGCTGCTACATCGGGGTTTTTCAGCAAGTATTCAGGTTCAAAAAAGGTGTTCGCATAAAGGCCTTCTTTGGCTCCGAATTTGATAAAGTGTTCCAAACCCGATTTGAAAGTGCCGTTCTGTACAAACGGCACAAGTACGGGGTATCGTTTTAAATAAAATGCTTCGTCGTAGTCAGGCGATACTTGGGTGCGGCCTTCATCGTAACCAAACTGGATAAAGTGGTCTAAACCAGACGCAAAAGGCGCGTTTTGATTATTGGCCGTGCGAACAAAGGGAGCAATATCTGGATTTTGAGCTAGATAGGTTTCTTCGTCAAAGTACCGCGATACTTGGGTGAGACCGGCGGCTTGACCGAACTTTTCAAAGTGTTCTCTCCCAGATTTTATAATTCCTGCATCAATAGCCGGTTTCACCCAAGGATATTGCGCCAGGTAGTATGGTTCGTCAAAAAGGTCATAATTAGTCATAATTATTTCTCCAAGCTTAGTCTGCTTACTTGTCGATTAAACTTGACCCACTATAACTAACTCTACTAACTCACTATGTCAAGTTAATTATTATTAAGCCTGTTTTATTATTTTTATGGCAAACACAAATGTGCGATCGCTCATTTTGCGAATGTGCGATCGCTGCAACCAAATTGAAAATCCACTCATGAATAGCTTCGGGATTTCTAGCCCACAAAAGTGCTAATATTAGTCGGTATAAACAATGGCTTCAAAGTTAGATTTCCCCCACCTTCAATTACAGCGATCGTATCACCATAACTAAGTTGGTTGCCTCCATTTGGTGTATAGTACGGCAAGCCGTTTGTTTGGATTGCTAAATCTCGATTATTGTTGATGGGAAACACAATGTATTTATCGAATGATGTAGAGCCGAGCAGGATCGTATCCTGACCTTGGGTAAAGTTTTGAATTGTAGCAAAACCTGGTCCCTGGTAAAACTGTACGCTGACAGGCGTCGGTCTGCTACCCCCTATACCTGGGACGGTAGCGGCCAGCACGAAGTTATCGCGACCGCTACCGCCAATGAGAGTATCGAATTCATTGCTGCCGTAACTTTGAAACTGCCGCGTGCCGTTAGCGTCTAAAACATATTGAACTCCAAATATGTTAACATTTTCGACCCCGAAACCCTGGACGGTATCATTACCGGAAGTTCCGAAAAAATTCACATCGACAAAGGGAAGAGCGGGCTCAAATTGCCCGAATTTTCGGTAGTGTTCTGCGCCTGTTTTGAACACTCCCACCTTGACTGCTGTTGCTACAGCGGGGTGTTTCAGCAAGTATTCTGATTCAAAAAATGTGTTTGCATCAAGACCTTCTTTGGCTCCGAATTTGACAAAGTGCTGAAATCCTGATTTAAAAGTTCCGTTATCTACAAACGAAGCCAGTACGGGATATCGTTTTAAGTAAAATGCTTCGTCGTAGTCAAGCGATACTCGCGTGCGGCCTTCCTCGTAACCAAACTGGATAAAGTGATCTAAACCAGAGGCAAAAGGTGCGTTTGGATTGTTTGGGGTGCGAACAAAGCGAGCAATATCTGGATTTTGAGCTAAATAGGTTTCTTCATCAAAATATCGCGATACTTTTGTGAAACCGGCGGCTTGACCAAACTTTGTAAAGTGATCTCCCCCGGATTTTATGATTCCTGCATCAATAGCAGGTTTAACCCAAGGATATTGTGAAAGGTAGTATTCTTCGTCAAAAATGTCATAGTTTGTCATAGTTTTTACCTTAATCTTAGTCTGCTTAATTGTCGTTAAAGTTGACCCCAATCTTACTAACTCTACTAACTCAGTATCTCAATTTAACCATTGTCTATGGCTTTTAATTGTTTTGGTAGCCGACACAAAACCACGATCGCCCACAAAAACTCAAAAGTCATCAATCATCAGTATTAACTAATGACTAATGACCAATGACCAATGACCAATGACCAATGACCAATGACTAACCAATTAAGAAAGTACCGTTACCGTTAGATTCTTGGAAAGTCAAATTCAAACTTGCTCCTCCTTCAATCACGCCGAGCGCATCTCCAAAACGCTGGATTAACAAATTGTTGCCAACCGGAGTCAGGCTGTAGCCGTTTAAAGAAGTTCCTTGCAGTTGGATAAAATCGTTTTCTATGTCGAAGTTGCGAATGGTAGCTTGACCGTTACCCAAATACAGCGGTGTCGGGGCGGCATTCCCGGCTGTAGCAGGAACTCCGAGTACGAATGTATCAGGTCCCGGGCCACCAATCAGGACATCGAACTCATTAGTGCCAAAGCTTTCATACTGCCGATTGCCGCTTGGATCGATACCTACTTCTACTCCAATCAGTTCGGTATTCCCCACACCAACACCAGTGAGAATATCGTTGCTGCGGCTGCCGACAAAAGTTGCGTCACGGCTTGGCTCGTTTTTCCCGAAATTGAAGTAGTGTTCCCGACCAGTTCTCAGGGCTCCAGAGTTTACAAACGGCACAATGTCGGGGTTTTCTTTTAAGTATTCCGGTTCAAAAAATGAAGTTCCAAAACGACCTTCTTTGGCCCCGAATTGAATGAAATGCTGGTATCCTGATTTGAAAGGTCCATTCGGGCCGATAAACGATCGCAGCTCTGAGTTATTTTTTAAATAAAAATCTTCGTTGTACTCAGGCGATACTTGGGTGCGGCGCTGTCCTTCGTCGTAACCGAACTGGATAAAGTGATCTAGGCCACTCGCAAAAGGCGCGTTTGGATTGACTGTGCGGACAAAGGGTGCGATGTCTGGATTGGCCGCAAGGTAAGTATTTTCGTCAAAATAACGCGATACTTTAGTTAGACCGGCGGCTTCACCAAATTTTTGAAAGTGTTCTAGTCCCGATTTGATGACTCCTGCATCAATGGCTGGTTTGATCCAAGGATAGGAGGCCAGGTAGAATTGTTCGTCGAAAATTGCGTAGTTAGCCATGTTTTCCCCTTAAGGTTTGGATGAGTTTGAGAGTTTATAGCAATTAGCTTTCCATGAACTCGATCGCCAATCAGGAACTTACACAAAACAGACGTTATCAAATAGTTTTAAGTTCCTGGGAACATATCTATTTTGGTGACTCAGCAATTATCGAAGGCTCGATTCTGCCTTCAGAATTTATGCCTTTTTTTCCTCTGTTAATTGAGCGATCGCAAGTTTGATCGATTATACAAAACTGGGAGCTTTTTTCAGGATTTCTTTCTCAATCGTTGGTTAATTTTTAATTATTTTTATCCAACTCATTAATCCTATACACATAATGTTTATTAAGTCAAGTAAATTTTTGTAAATAAAATATGGAGTATTTGCTCAAGGAATTTATAAAAAAATGTAACGAAAAGTTGGCCTAAATTTGTCGAATTGTGTCATGTGCAGGCTCAAATCGCCTAATGGCAAGCGTTTTCTGGTAAAAATGCTTATGGGATAAAAAAATTCCCGATTCGCGAAAACAGCATCTTAAAGGAGCCTAACCGGATGTTCACTCACGTCAAGCCCACCATTCGCCACGTCGTGCCGGAAAACTTGCAGGGGCGATCGCTCATGAAGGTGGTCTATGTCGTACTGGAACCGCAGTATCAAAGCGCCCTGTCGGCAGCGGTTCGATCGATAAACCAGAAAAATCCGAATTTGGCAATAGAAATCAGTGGCTACCTGATCGAGGAACTCCGCAGCCCGGAAAATTACGAAGCCTTCAAGCGGGATGTGGCGGATGCCAATGTATTTATTGCTTCTCTAATTTTCATCGAAGATTTGGCAGAAAAAGTGGTAGCGGCGGTGGAACCGCTGCGCGACAGCTTGGATGTCGCCGTCGTCTTCCCGTCGATGCCTGGGGTGATGCGGCTAAATAAAATGGGCAGTTTCTCGATGGCACAGTTGGGACAAAGCAAAAGTGCGATCGGCGAATTCATGAAAAAACGGAAGGAAAAATCCGGAAGTTCCTTCCAAGACGGAATGCTGAAACTGCTGCAAACTTTGCCGAAAGTGCTGAAATATTTGCCCATCGACAAAGCCCAAGATGCGCGCAACTTCATGCTGAGTTTCCAGTATTGGCTGGGAGGTTCCCAAGAAAATTTGGAAAACTTCTTGCTGATGCTGTCACATAAATATGTGTTCAAAGGCCAGGAACAGCTAACTTTCCAAGAGCCCGTTGTCTACCCGGATATGGGAATTTGGCATCCTTTGGCACCGTCGATGTTTGAGGATGTAAAAGGATACCTCACCTGGTACAACGCCCGCAAAGATATTTCGGCAGACCTCAAAGACCCCCTCGCACCTTGCATCGGCTTGGTGTTGCAGCGGACTCACTTAGTCACCGGAGATGACGCGCACTATGTAGCAATGGTGCAGGAATTGGAGGCAATGGGGGCGCGGGTGGTGCCGATTTTTGCCGGCGGTTTGGACTTCTCGAAACCAGTCGAAACTTTCTTCTTGGAAGTTGGAACCAAAGGTGTTGCACCCCTGCCGATCGTTGATGCGGTGGTTTCTCTGACTGGTTTTGCGCTGGTGGGCGGCCCGGCGAAACAAGATCACCCGAAGGCGATCGAGACTTTGAAAAAATTAAATTGCCCTTACATGGTGGCTTTGCCGCTGGTTTTCCAAACGACGGAAGAGTGGGAAAATAGCGATTTAGGCTTGCACCCGATTCAAGTTGCTTTGCAAATTGCCATTCCCGAGTTGGATGGCGCGATCGAACCGATTATTTTGTCGGGACGTGATGGCGCAACTGGCAAGGCGATCGCCCTACAAGACCGGATCGAAGCAATTTCCCAGCGCGCCATGAAATGGGCAATGCTGCGCCGCAAACCAAAATTAGATAAAAAAGTTGCGATCACAGTTTTCAGTTTCCCGCCGGACAAAGGCAACGTCGGAACAGCCGCTTATTTGGACGTTTTCGGCTCGATTTACCAAGTATTGAAAGCCTTAAAAGGCAACGGTTACGACTTGCCAGAACTGCCGGATTCCGCCGAAAAACTGATGCAAGAAGTCATCCACGACGCAACAGCCCAATACCAAAGTCCCGAATTAAATGTTGCTTACCGGATGTCGGTAGCTGAATATGAAGAATTCACTCCTTACTCGGAACGCTTGCAAGAAAATTGGGGTCCGCCTCCGGGACATTTGAACAGCGACGGACAAAATTTGCTGATTTTCGGCAAACATTTCGGCAATGTGTTTATCGGAGTGCAACCTACTTTTGGATACGAAGGCGATCCGATGCGGTTGTTATTCTCTCGTTCCGCCAGCCCGCACCACGGTTTTGCTGCTTACTATACATATTTGGAGCGCATTTGGGGTGCGGATGCGGTGCTGCACTTTGGCACTCACGGTTCGCTAGAATTCATGCCGGGTAAGCAGATGGGAATGTCTGGGGATTGTTATCCCGACAGTTTGATCGGCAAAATTCCTAACCTCTATTATTACGCCGCCAACAATCCCAGCGAGGCAACAATTGCTAAGCGCCGCAGTTATGCTGAAACAATCAGCTATCTGACTCCTCCGGCTGAAAATGCTGGTTTGTACAAAGGTTTGCAGGAACTCAGCGAGTTAATTGCTTCTTATCAAACTTTGAAAGAGACTGGGCGCGGTGTGCCGATTGTTGATGCGATCGTCGAAAAATGCCGTTTGGTGAATTTGGACAAGGATATCGCCCTACCTCCGGAACAAGAAAGAGGGGTTGCTGCGGGAATGACTTCGGAGGAACGCGACAATTTAGTTGGCTTGGTTTACCGCAAGTTGATGGAAATTGAGTCGCGGTTGTTACCTTGCGGTTTGCACGTTATCGGTAAGCCGCCGACTGCGGAAGAGGCGATCGCAACTTTGGTGAATATCGCCAATTTAGACCGCGAAGAAGACGGACTGATCAGCTTGCCACGGATTATCGCTAACAGTCTCGGACGCGATATTGGCGAAATTTACACTAACAGCGACAAAGGCATTTTAACTGATGTCGAATTGCTGCAAAACATCACCTTGGCCTGTCGGGATGCCGTTGGCGCTTTGGTGAAGGAACAAACCGATGCTGAGGGCAGAGTTTCCCTTGTTTCTAAGTTGAATTTCTTCAACATGGGCAAGAAAACACCTTGGGTTGAAGCCTTGCACGCCGCAGGTTACAAAAAAATCGATCCAGAACCGATTAAACCGCTGTTTGAGTATCTGGAATTCTGCTTGCAGCAAGTTTGTGCCGACAACGAATTAGGCGCTTTGTTGCGCGCGTTAGAAGGCGAGTATGTTCTGCCTGGCCCCGGTGGCGATCCGATTCGCAACCCGGATGTTTTGCCGACGGGCAAGAATATGCACGCTTTGGACCCGCAGTCAATCCCTACAACGGGGGCGGTTAAGTCTGCTAAGCTTGTAGTCGATCGGCTGTTAGAAAGACAGCGCGTTGATAACGGCGGAAATTACCCAGAGACGATCGCCGTTGTGTTGTGGGGAACCGACAACATCAAGACTTACGGCGAATCCCTCGCCCAAGTAATGTGGATGGTGGGAGTGAAGCCAGTTCCCGACGCATTGGGCCGGGTAAACAAACTCGAATTGCTTTCTTTAGAAGAGTTGGGACGCCCTCGGATCGACGTAGTAATTAACTGTTCCGGCGTATTCCGCGACTTGTTCATCAACCAAATGAATTTGTTAGATAAAGCCGTGAAGATGGCAGCGGAAGCCGACGAACCCTTAGAGATGAACTTCGTCCGCAAACACGCCCTGAAGCAAGCCGAAGAAATGGGAATCAACCTGCGACAAGCAGCAACCCGGGTATTTTCCAATGCTTCTGGTTCCTATTCATCTAACATCAACTTGGCGGTAGAAAACAGCACTTGGGAAAGCGAAGCCGAGTTGCAGGAAATGTACTTAACTCGCAAATCCTTCGCCTTTTCTTCCGACAATCCCGGAACAATGGAACAAGACCGGAAGATTTTTGAATCATCCTTGAAAACTGCGGAAGTCACTTTCCAAAACTTGGATTCTGCCGAGATTTCCCTAACCGACGTGTCGCACTATTTCGACTCGGATCCGACTAAATTGATCGGCAGTTTGCGCGCAGATGGGAAGAAACCGACATCCTTTGTTGCTGATACAACCACAGCCAACGCGCAGGTGCGAACGCTATCAGAAACCGTGCGTTTAGATTCGCGGACTAAGCTGCTGAATCCGAAGTGGTACGAGGGGATGTTGTCGCACGGTTATGAAGGCGTGCGGGAGATTTCTAAGCGTCTGGTGAATACGACTGGATGGAGTGCGACGGCGGGCGCTGTGGATAATTGGGTGTATGAGGATGTCAACACTACGTTTATCCAAGATGAGGAGATGCAGAAGCGTTTGCTTAACTTAAATCCTCATTCGTTCCGCAAGATTGTCAGCACTTTGCTTGAGGTAAATGGCCGGGGTTATTGGGAGACTTCGGAGAACAATTTGGATCGTTTGCGTGAACTTTATCAGGAGGTGGAAGACCGGATTGAGGGAGTAGAATAAGATTCCCGAATTAGTGTAGAATGGTGTCAGGGCAAGCAATTACCCTGACACTTATTTTTAGAGTATTAAAGCAAAGATTATAATGAAAATAATTAATGGCTCAAATAGACAAACTAATAGCTAAGCTGATGCTTGGGGCATCTGATTCTAACTTTTCCTTGAGCGATTTATGTCAAATTCTCCAGATTTTAGGATTTGAGGTAAGAATTAATGGTAGTCACCATATTTTCAGCAAGGAGGGAGTCGCAGAAATTCTCAACCTCCAACCCCAAAAAGCAGATAAATCAAAAGCTAAAGCTTATCAAGTAAAGCAAGTTCGTGCAGTAATTTTGAAATATAAATTGGTTAACCAAGATGATAATGAAGTATGAAGTAATCATTTACTGGAGTGATGAAGACCAGGCATTTATTGCCGAAGTACCAGAATTGCCAGGATGTGCTGCGGATGGGGAAACTTATCAAGAAGCATTGCAAAATCTAGAGATTATTATGCAGGAGTGGGTTGAGACTGCTAGGCAATTAGGGCGATCTATCCCTCAACCTAAAGGTAGATTAATGTTCGCATAAGGGAGCAAGGTTCCTGCCCTTTTTAATTCTATCGGTTAGAAAGATACTGAGTTTTCACATACTGTTTCAACACGGGATTCAAACTAAACAAAGTTATCTTTTCCCGTTCTACAGCATCCAATAAAAACCGATTTGCGATGGATCGCACTGCATTTACTATTTCTGACGGCGAAAATGGTATTTTGTTGAAAATTTGCGACACAGCAAGGGGTTCAGGTTGATTAGCCAGGTGAACCATCACTGCTAACTCTGCCGGAGTCAAACGCCCAAAAGGTTGAGATAACTGAGATTGCAACCCTTCATCTAAAATCGGCATCTCGCAGTGCAAAAACTCAGAAACTCTTCCCCCAAACAACTCTTGAATCAGCGTTGCAGTGAACTCCAACCACAGAGGATTGCCTTGATAAATATCAATCAAAGTTGACCATGTTTCCTCATCTGATAATTTTTGTGAGTTCAAAATCTCTTTAGCTGCTTCTCCTAAACTTCCCAATACAAAACATCGCACGGGATGATTATCTTTTGATAATCTGGCAATTTCTCTGGGTTTTTCCCAACTATTCAATATCAAACAACTTTGATGACAAACTTCGGCAATTAGTTTAAAAAATAACTGATAATCTTCATATCCAGTTTTATATTGTCCCGCTAGTTGTCCGCTGCCCAAAAGCATCTGCACGTCATCAAGGACAATCAGACATCTGTACTTTCGCAGGTAATCGAGGATGTGGGAAATTTTGGTTTCGATGCTTTGGGGAGTTTCTGATTGTTGGGAAAAGATTTGCAGCAGGTTGGTGAGGGTTGCATCGAGGGTTGGGGAAAAGCCGAGGCTGCGATAGATGACGTAATCGAATTGGGTTTTGATGCGATCGATTAGGCTTAGGGAGAGGGTTGTTTTGCCGATGCCGCTGATTCCGAGGAGGGCGATGAGGCGAGTGCGATCGTGTGTTATCCAGTTTTCGAGGGTGGAGAGTGGGGAAGTGCGATCGAAAAACGTGAATATTTCGGGTGCGTCGCCTAAGTCTATGTGGGGTTGTTTAGAGGTTTGTTGAAAATTTGGGGTTTCTGTTGGACTTCTCGCCCTTTCTTGACAAATGTTGACGTTATGATTAACTGTTCCATAATTTTCACCAATAGCTGATGAATGATTATAAAATTTCGCTCTTTCTAGTATGGCTCTAACATTTCCTTTACTAACCTCTTCGCCTAATACCTCTGAAAGTATTTTCCACAGTTCAGCAGCAGCCACCCTAACATAACCTTCACTACAATCACGGTCTTGCGCTATTTTTGTTGCATATTTTCGACCTTGGAGCGTTTCTTTTAGAATAGCTTCTTGCAGGTCGTCTAAGTGCTTCCCTGTTTTAGAAAAAACTTTTTCATCGGCAAATCTTAAGACTTCCTGAAGCTCCATAGATCGCGTCTGGGGTAATTTTTAGTTATTATAACTTATTTTTTATAACTTTTTAGATAACAAAATATAACATTTTCTAAAGTGAGTGGGTGGGCGAGGGCGCAATGGGGTCGTTGTATGATTTTTGGAGTAGAGGTTGGTTGCACTGAGGGAGATCGGGCTACATCCGTTATTGTGGATATTTTGGGCATTTGCGATCGGAGTGTCCCGGGTAAGTCTCGACATTATCGGAGTCATCCTTTTACTATAGTGACGTTTAAGTGAGTAAGGTAACAAAAAATGGGTCAAAGAAATGAGGTTGGTGGGCCTGTATGTGGGCACTGCGGAAGCACCAAGATGAGTTACGTGCGCTCAAGAGTAATCAATAAATACACAGAAAGAGTTGTATATCAATGCCAGGATTGCAAAGAAGAAACTGCCATTGATACCGATTCACCCCCATAAAAGTTTGACTGAGTGACCCTCACGCGCTAGTGGAAAGGATGGAATAGGGTGCAGGGGACGATCGTTTCTTAAGCTCTCCGTTATACATAAAATATTTGTCGATAAAAATTGATAATGATGACATTAATTCTAATTGTAATTGTGATTGCCACTATTGCTTACTTTGTCTTAGTTAATAAAAATGAAAATCAAACTCCTAGCCTTCCTAATCGTAATGAAATAAGATACCCGACTATTGATGAAAGTCAACTGAATGACGATCTGAGTTCAGCAGTAGGGATAGATTATCGAAACCTGCGGAAGTGTCTAGCAGTTAAAGATTTTGAATCCGCTAATAAGGAAACTAAATCTATTTTTGAAAAAATTTCCTATATGGACATTACCCTAACCAATCCAGATCCTCAAAACACGAAAATACCAAGAATTCCTTGCACAGATATATTTACTATAGACAGGCTGTGGGTCAAATACAGCGAAGGACGTTTTGGTTTGAGTGTTCAATTTATAATTTGGAAGGATATTTATCTTCGTCTTTACGATGAGAAAGAAGAATTTAACAGGCGAGAAAAAATTGAAAGTAGCCACGACGAACTTGACTTCTTAGCTCAGTCCGATGCCTTCCGTAAATTCTATGACATAATAGGATGGGAATCAGACAATGATCGTCTAATTTATCAAGAGTCAGCACCAAAGGGTCATTTACCCGCCATATTTCGGCCTAGTAATGCACTTCATTACTATATTATAGTACGCTTGTTTTTTCGACTTATGAGCTGTCTTCAGTAGAAAAAAAGATACCTAGGCTCAGTCAACACATCGCCCAACTTAATCAAATGGATTCAACATTATTAACCCATCAACGCGCTTAAAATCCTCAGCATTGCGAGTTACCAAGACACTTCTCTAATTTGTAACTGGAATTCCAAAGCATCCACACGATACGGCAAAAAACCTCGCCATCTCTTTAAATTTTTCCTGGGCAATCTTTCACTGCTACCCTGAGTCTGGGTTGTTACCCGATCGCGAATCAATGCTGACAATACTTCTAAAAGCTGCTGTTGCTCGTCAGGAGTAAGATTTTGAGCCTGATTCCGTACCTCGCTATAAGTAGACATAGGCTTTATGTTGAGATTTTTTGGCTGATTGTTATTATAGCAATTTAGGATCGAAGGAATGGCGATCGCCCTGAGCTTCCCCTGCATGGCAATTAGTTTTGAGGAATGTTGGCAGTAACTTTAATGTTATCACCTACGCTTCAAGCTCAGCACACTGAGGAAAAAGCTCGACAAAACCATCTGCAAACCGACAGTCAGGCAAGTGAGCGAGGGAATAACTAAACGCAGAGTTTTAGAAGGATCGAGAGAACCGAAAGCCGTTTCGCTCCAGATAGTTAATGACAAGAACGAGCCAACTATTCCGATTAATATCAGGGTGACTCCGACAATCAATCCTGTCTCTAACGTGACATAGCGAAATATTTTGTTGAGTTTGGGGTCTTCGGGCAGAAATTTCTCGCTGATGGCAAAAATCTTGGTGAAAAAAGCGAAAGTTACTGCTTGGAAACCGATGATAATTGCGATCGCACCATACAGCAGCGTGTGTACATCAAAGCTGATACCCCCGATTTTTTGAGTACCGGGCAACAGCCAAATGCTAACAATTAGACCCCAAATCATCAGCGCAGTACCCGGATACAAAAACAGCCACCGAGGACTGTAAAGTAGCAAAAATCGCAGGTGGCGCCAGCCATCTCGCCAAGTTCGCAAGTGCGGCGGACGGCTGCGGCCGTCGGGAGAAAGTACCGTTGGGATTTCAGTTATCCGCAGCTTGTATACAGATGCCTTGACCACCATTTCGCTAGCAAATTCCATCCCCGTTGTTTGCAAGTCGAGTTTCAAAATTGAGTCTCTCCTAAAACCTCTGAGTCCGCAGTGAAAATCGCCGACGGGACTTGCAAAAAATAGCCGCCCAACCCATGTCAGCACCGGATTTCCTAAATATTTGTGCAGCGGCGGCATTGCACCCGGTTTGATTCCCCCTTGAAAGCGGTTTCCCATTACTAAGTCGAAACCTTCTCGCAATTTGTTGACAAAAAAGCCGAGGTTGGAAAAATTGTAGCTGTCGTCAGCATCGCCCATGATAATATAAACTCCGCGCGCTGCGATGATGCCTCCCATCAGGGCGCTGCCGTAGCCTTTGGCTGCTACGGGTACGACTCTCGCTCCCATTCTGGTAGCGATATCTTGAGAACCGTCAGTGCTGCCGTTGTCTGCTATGATGACCTCGCCTGCAATATCAAGTTCGCGCAGGGACTTCTGTGCCTTCTCGATGCAGATTTCTAAAGTTTCTGCTTCGTTCAGACAAGGCATGAGTATCGATAGTTCTAGAGTATATTCTCCGCTTGGGTTGGTCTGCTCTGCCATATATTTGTTCCACTCTCGATCGCGATCGACCATACTTGATTTTCCCGTATCTCTGCTTAAAATATTAGTGGTGAAAAAAACCTAGCCAAACTTAATTAAAGTTTTTCAGGTTTTTGGGAACGGCAATTTTTGATTGTACTATAGGTTAGTAAATTTATGAATAGAAGCGTTTTTATGTTACTGCTTGCTGCAATATTGTGCGGCGTCGCAGGTCAATTCAGCCTGAAGGCAGGAGCTAAAATATTAGGGCCTATTGGCGCTGCTAATTTAATAGAAAAAATTCTAGCAATGGCTACTCAGCCTTTGATAGTAGGCGGTCTTTCTTTGTATGCAATTTCTTCGATCGGCTTTATAGTAGTTCTGTCGCGGGCAAACCTTAGCATAGTCTCGCCTTTACTGTCAATTAGTTACCTGTTTACTGTTTTAGGCGGCAAACTTATATTTCATGAACCTTTACCACCACTGCGGTTGGTAGGCGTGGGGCTAATTATGACTGGAGTAATTTTTGTACTCAGAGGTCAAGCTGGGGGAGTGACTGGAGGCAACTAGTACAGCTCGGCGTAAGTAGACAGACTATATTTGTGGTAGAATAACATAGTTAGTTTAGACCAGTTCCGGTAGG